>JABDQB010000148.1 GCA_013042495.1 Gemmatimonadota bacterium | reverse complement strand
GGATCGTGGTGACCGTCTTGTCCCAGTTCTGGATCTTCACGGTGTGCAGGGCGATCTCGATGACGTCGCCGTCCGCGCCGTACTTCGGCATTTCGACCCAGTCGCCGAGCCGGATCATGTCGTTGCTGGCGATCTGTATGCTGGCCACCACCGAGAGGATCGTGTCCTTGAACACGAGCATGAGGACGGCGGTCATCGCCCCGAAGCCGCCGAGCAGCACCAGCGGCGACTCGCCGATCGCGACGGCCACGATCAGGATCCCCCCCAGCACGTACATGAAGATCTTGAACAGCTGCAGGAAGCCCCGGATGGGCCGGTCCTGCGCGACAGCCAAACCATCGTAAATCTGTCCAACCGCGTTCACGAGTCCATCCGCCGAACGAATGACGGTCCACACCATGAGGACGAGCGCGACGTTCTCGATCGTGTTGTAGACACCCGGCGGGACATTCGGTACGAGGTCGATACCGTAGTAGACGATCGCCAGCGGAATCAGGTGAGCCAGGCGCCGGAACACGCCGTGGTGGGCCACGACGTTGTCCCAGTCGATCGGCGATTTCGCGGTCAGCCGTTCCACGAGACGCACGAGGTACCGCCGGGCCAGAACGCCGGCCGTCCAGGCCACGACGAGTAGGGCCACGATCCCGGCCGCCGTCTCCAGCGCCGGGTAGGTCGCGAGCCAGGATCGGGCCGCCGCGAGCCAACCGGCGTCCGTGGTCGTCTGAAGAGCCAGCAGCATGGGTCGAAGCTCCGTCGAAACCGGACGCTGTGTCCGAGCGTGTGAGGCAGTAGTTTCCCGGCACCACCGGGTACGTGCAGGATTCTCGCGGCCGGGACAGTTCCCGGCAAGGAGAAGCAATGGGCAACTACCAGTCGCCTCGGCCGGGGCTCGACAGACGCCGCTTCGTGAGGCGGATGACGGCGGGCGCGGCTGGTCTCGTATTGAGCAACGTGGGACGGTCGCCGGCTCGCCACCTTGGCTCCGATCCTGCGCCGGACTTCGGCTCGTTCGCGAACCAAGGCCCGGAGCCGCTGTTCGGGATTTCCCTCGCCCAGTGGTCGCTTCACAAGGCGCTGTACGACGGGGAGCTGGACCACTTGGACTTTCCCCGTGTGGCGCGCCGCGAGTTCGGAATCGACGCCATCGAGTTCGTGAACTCGTTCTTCAAGGACAAGGCGCTGGACCAGGGCTACTTGCTAACACTGAAGGACCGCTGTGAGACGGAGGGAGTGAGGAGCCTGCTGATCATGTGCGACGGGGAGGGGCGCCTGGGTGACCCGAACGACTCGGCCCGGACGACGGCCGTCGAGAATCACTACCGGTGGGTCGAGGCCGCGCGCCTGCTCGGTTGTCACTCGATCCGCGTCAACGCGGCGAGCGAGGGCAGCTGGGACGAGCAGCGCGACCTGGCCGCCGACGGACTGCACCGGCTCGCCGAGTTCGCGGCCGGATACGGCATCTTCGTCATCGTGGAGAATCACGGCGGGTTGTCCAGCAACGGCCGGTGGCTGTCATCCGTGATCGAGGCCGGCGATCATCCGCGCCTCGGAACGCTGCCCGACTTCGGGAACTTCCGCATCAGCGAGAGCGAACGCTACGACAACTACCGCGGTGTCGAGCAGATGATGCCCTATGCCAGGGCGGTTTCCGCCAAGACCAACGACTTCGATCCCGACGGCGAAGAGGTGAACCTCGACTACGAGCAGCTGATCCGCATCGTGCTGGATTCGGGATACCGCGGCTGGATCGGAATCGAGTACGAGGGCGTCCGCCTGCCGGAACCCGAGGGAATCCGCCGGACGAAAGCCCTGCTCGAGCGGGTGCGGGAGAAGCTGACGCCTGAATACTCCTGAGTCCGGCCGCCTCTCCAGTCGCCACATTTTCCGGTTCTGGGCGCCGCTGGCCTCCACCTGGCTCATGATGGCCGCCGAGGGGCCATTCCTGGCTGCCGTGATCGCCCGCCTTCCGGATCCCAAGTACAACCTGGCGGCGCACGGAGTGGCCTTCGCCTTCGCGATCCTGATCGAGGCGCCGGTCATCATGCTGATGAGCGCCTCGACGGCCCTGGTCGAGGATGCGGGCAGCTATCGGAAGCTGAGGAACTTCGCGAACGCCCTGAACATCGGGTCGACCGCGATGCTTCTCATCGCGTTGATCCCGCCCGTGTTCGACTTTGTCATGCGAACGCTGATCGGATTGCCGCCCGAGATCGCGGACCTGACATACGGGGCCCTGTGGCTGTTCCTTCCATGGCCGGCGGCGATCGGGGTGCGGCGGTTCGTGCAGGGCGTGTTGATCCGTTCGGGGCGCACACGACTCGTGGCCACCGGCACGGTGATTCGACTGACGGCGATGGCCACGACGGCCGTCATCTTGGTCGTGATGACCGACTTCCCCGGGGCCTGGATCGGGGCGGCATCGCTGTCCGCAGCCGTAATCACCGAGGCGATCGCGGCCCGCTGGATGGCCTCCGGCGCCATCCGCGAACTGCTGACGGGTCCGGAGCGCGCGGATCCAGCAGCGCCGTCGCTCGGCTACCGGCGGATTTCGCACTTTTACTTCCCACTTCTGCTCACGTCGATCATCGGGCTGATGGTCCATCCGATGCTCACGTTCTTCATGGGCCGGGCCGCCTCTCCGGTGGAGTCACTGGCCGTGTTCCCGGTGGTGCACGCCCTGTCCTTCATCTTCCGGGCCCTCGGGCTCAGCTATCAGGATGCGGCGATCGCCCTGCTGGGTCGCGAGAACGAGCACTTTCCGGAGCTGGCGCGCTTCGGGGCGGTGCTCGGACTGGCAGCTACGGCGGGACTGGCGGCGGTCGCTTTCACGCCGCTGGCCGACGTGTGGTTCGTCACGATTTCAGGTCTCTCGCCCGAGCTGGCGTCGTTCGCCTACACCCCCACCCGCATTCTCGTGATTCTACCTGCCCTGTCGGTGTTGCTCTCGTTCCAGCGGGCGATCCTCATGCAGTCCCGGGTCACTCGCCCGATCACAGTGGCCACGATGATCGAGGTGGGCGCGATCGCGACCCTGTTCATCGCCGGCGGCTGGTGGCTCGGATGGGTGGGGGTTACGGCGGCGTTCGTGTCGTACGTCGGCGGGAGGGCGCTCAGTACGGCGTACCTGGTGCCCCACGTGCGGAGGGTGTTGCCAGCGACCCGGGAATGACCCGGGCCGCCGCCTGGCGAGCTAGTCCAGCTTCTTCACCCGGATGTTCCGGAAGTAGACGCTGGTATCCCAGTCGTGGTTTTGCAGGCCGATGTAGCCGCGGGCCGCGAACTCGCTGATCTTTCCGCGAGGCTCGGCGACCCAATCAGTGACCTGCTCTCCGTTGAGCGCCACAATGATCCGGTCGCCGACGAACGAGACCTCCATGTCGTGCCACACGCCCGGCGGGTGCTCACGGTGGTCGGTTGGCGCCTCGGCGTCGAACACTCCTCCCGTGTGCTGGAGCGCGCTCGGGGCTTCCGCGTCGTAGACGGCGCCCGTCTGGTGAATCGCTTCCTCCGCCGTGTCGTGAATCTGGATCTCGAAGCTGTGATAGATGTAATCGTCGCTGACCGGGACCTCGGGCACTCGCAGGAAAATCCCGGAGTTCGACTCTGGAACGGAGGTCATGAACTCCAGGCGGAGCACGAAATCGCCCAACGGCTCGGAATGCCACAAAAGCCCCATTCCGCCGTGAGTCTGAAGGATCCCCGTTTCATGGTCCAGCGTGAACCAGCCGGGACCGTAGTGGTTCCAGCCGTGCTTGTTGAAGCCGCCGTTCTCCCACTCACGAATCAGGGGAACGAAGCCCTCGGCCAGTTCCTCCTCCGTGACGCGGGCCACGGGTCCGTCCGGAACGTCTGTCACTGCGACCTCCTGTGCGTCCGCTGCTGGGTCTGCCGCTCCATCGGCTACACCTCCGGCCGCCTGATCCAGCATGTACACCACCAGTCCCAGCCCCAGGCCGGCCAACAAGATGATCATCTTGGTCGCGTTCATCATTCTCTCCCGGGGTTCCACTCACCGCGCGCCACGGCCGGGACGAACGTCTCCAGGTCGGGGGGCGGAAAGGGAATCGTTCGTTCCTGCTCCGCGCTCATGTAGGCAGCCATCAGGAGTTCCGTCACGGCCAGGCCGTCGGCGAATGTCTCGTCCGGCATGCGTCCTTCGCGAAATGCCTGGACCATGTGCCGGTTTTCGCCGGTGTACCCGTATTCGGTCTCTTCGTCGGCTACGATCGGCATCACGCCCGTCTCCGCGTTCTGCTTTTCCACCAGGTCTTCGCCCGTGTCTCCGACGACCTCACGGCTCAGGAAGACCTTGAGGCCCGGGTCGAGGGAGTTGATTTCCATGGCGTATTCGGGACCCAGTAGCTCCATGCTGAGCCGCAGGCCGGCTCCCACGTAGCACCAGGAGGTGCTGACCTCGACGATGCGCGGAGTGCCATCGGCGGCCCGGTACTCCACCACTCCGCGAGCGTAGTCTTCGGCCGGCCGATTCGCGTAGTCCAGCTTGCCATCGCTCATGTCCGCCAGCTGCGCCTCGTAACGTGGGCGCTGCCACTTCAGGCAGTTGGTGTGGGCCGTCACCTTGACCGGTGTCAGGACGTCGCGCGGTTCTCCCGGAGGGGTGAGAAGAAATCGGGCCACCTCGACCGAGTGGCACATCATGTCGTTCAGCACCCCGCCGCCCTGCAACTGACCGTCCCAGAACCACGGCATGTGCGGTCCGCTGTGCTCCTCGGCCGACCGAGCCAGGTAGGGAGGTCCGGTCAGCGCCGCCCCCCGGGCCCACACGATGTCACGACCGCGCACCACCCCCGGAGTAAACAGCTGATTCTCGAGATATCCGTGGAGAAGCCCCGCGCGCTCCACGAGCTCGAGCATGCGGCGCGCTTCGGCGGCATTGCGGCCCAGTGGCTTCTCGCACGCCACACCCACGAGTTCGCCCTTTCCCGATTCGATCGCCTCGACGATCTCCTCCATCACCTCGATGCGGGTGAAATTGGGGGCGCAGATCCAGATCGCGTCGATCGCCGGGTCCGCCACCATGTCGGTGATGGAGCGATACGCCTGCGCATCGCCCACGCCAAGCGAGCGCGCCAGGGCTGCGGCGTCCTCCGCACGGTCGCGGGAGACCACGCCCAGCACATCCGCGCCCCGGACCCCGACCCAGGAACGGATGTGGAACTGCGCGTTGAAGCCGGCGCCCACGAAGCCCACGCCAAGTCTATCTCCGATCATTCGCTCGATCTCTCTTTCTCAGCCGGCTTCGGCTCCCGCCGGGCCGGATTCCTCGCGGAAGAACAGCAGGAAGGCAACCGCGCACACGATGGTCAGGGCGCACGGCACCAGGAATACGTTCGTCCAGTTGGTGACACCATCCGTGGTGAACCAGTCGCGCACGCCGCCGGCGAACAGGCTACCCAGGAACCGCCCGAGGCCGAGCGCGATGATCGCGATCAGGCTTTGTGCCGACGCCCGGATGTCCGGCGGCGCCACCTTGTCCACGTAGATGAAGGCGGCGACGAAGAAGAACACGTAACAGAAGCCGTGCAGCATCAGCGAGGCGATAACCAGCCATGCCGGGCTGCCGATAGCGAAGATGATGTACCGGATGGGCCACGCGACCACGCCGATGGCCAGGGTCTTTCGCATGCCGTACTTCTTGAGCGCCCACGACAGCATGAACGCCATGACGAAGATCTCGGCGAACTGCGCGATCGTCATCACGGCGGGGATATTCCGGCTCGAGACGCCGATCGCCGCGGACTCGAGGAAGGGGGCCGTGAGGATGTAGTAGAACTCCAGTTCCGTGGCGACGACGAACGTGATGGCCACGAAGACGGCGAAGTCCTTCACCTTCAGCATCTTCACCGATTCGAGGAACGCCCACGGGCTCACGCCCTCGCGCTGCGGTGGAGTGTGCGGGAGGAAGAACGACTGCAGTCCCATCACGATCGACAGGATCCCGGCCAGGAACAGCATGTCTCCCTGCATGGCCGGCAGCACGTCACTCTCCCCGAACCACCGCCATCCGGTGAGCATCCAGCCGGCGGCGATCCAGCCCAGCGTTCCCCACACACGAATGGCCCCGAATTCCCTTTCTGAGTCATCCATGTTGGCCATGGCGATGGAGTTCGTCAGGGCCAGGGTGGGAGCGTACAGGAGGCAGTACACGAGCATCAGCACGAACATCGTGTCGAAGTCGGCCGTGCGGGCCACGACCAGGAGAACGACGCCGCCCGTGAACGAGAGGAACCCGATCACCCGCTCGGTGGCGAAGTACCGGTCGGCCACCTGTCCCCCGATGATCGGGGCGATGATGGTGGCCAGCGGGAGCAGGGCGTAGATCCACCCGACCTGGCCGCCGCTGAATCCGAGGTCGCCCAGCAGGTGCGATGACAGCACCGGGGCCCACGCGCCCCAGATGGCATACTGCAGGAACATCATCGCGCCGAGCTGGATCTTCCGACCCCTGGCTCCGCCGCCGGCCATTCCGGCCGGCGG
>JABDQB010000136.1 GCA_013042495.1 Gemmatimonadota bacterium | reverse complement strand
GGTTCACAGTGCCACCGATGTTGACGTGCACCGCGTCAGAGGCGAAGTCGCGAGCCAGCGCACCGGACGCGAATCCCGCCAGGTGGTAGATCCGGTCCGGCATGGCTGCGGCCACGAGCCGTACCAGAGCGTCCCGATCCCTGACGTCCGCGGCTTTCCAATCCACGGACGCTGTCTGTTCATGTGTGAGGGTCGAACGATTGGGAGGCAGATCCAGGGCGGAGGCAGCCACGCTGAAGCCGTGGTCCAGCAGCTCCGCTATCAGGTATTGCCCGACGAAACCGTCGGCTCCGGTGACCAGTGCTTTCATCCGCGCCACGCTCCGGTCTTGCAGCGTCGGCCGTGTTTCAACCCCCGGAGCTCATCCGGACGGTGCCACGTGGGCCGGGGATCCGACACGACAAGAAGGCCCCACCGTCTGGCGGAGCCTTCTCGGGTCGTCTCAGCTCGACGCGATGGAAGGGAAGTCGACTCGCGCCGACGCCTCAGGGTGCCTTGCGGATCTTGCCCGCCTTGAGGCACCGGGTGCAGACCCGAACGCGAACCGCACGCCCGTCTTCCAGGACGCGCACGCGCTGCAGATTCGGCATGAAGCGCCGCTTCCGCTTGTTGTTCGCGTTGCTCACGCGATTGCCGGTAGCCGGCCCCTTGTTACATACGTAGCAGAAGTTTGCCATCTATACACACATCAGTTGAACGAAAGCGAGTCCGCCATGATGAAGCTCGGGCTCATCGGAATCGCGCTCGCATTTCCCTGGTCAACGGCTCCCTGTTCCACCCACACCGATCGAATCGAATCGTTGAGCGTGAACACATGGCCGTAAAGAGTCACCATGTCACCACCGTACACCTGCTCATCCATCTGAATCAGGTCAGCCGAAAGCAGTACGGGATAGGTCGAGACGCTATCCAGCTGCAGGGCAAACACCCCGCGGCCCAGCCGTTGTGCGACGGGGACCGACCGCAAATACCCGGTCTCCCCGACGACAGACGCGGGTTCGGACGCGAGTACGGCGGTGTTGAGATCGATGGGCTCGGTCGCCACATCCTCGAGTACCGGCTCCACCTCGGTGTCCAGCGAGCCCGCCTTCCGGTCCAGCCACCACATGAAACCGACGACGGCCAGCACTGCGACGACCATCAGTATCGTCGAAGTCCCGCGAAGCATCGGTGCCTGCCTTTCCCGACCTGAGGTCGGCTCTAGTTCTTCATCTCGGTGAGCTCGATGATCGCCATTTCAGCGCCATCACCCTTTCGAGCTCCGAGCTTCACGATCCGGGTGTATCCCCCCGGTCGTTCCCGGAAACGGGGCCCCACCTCATCAAACAACTTGTGCAGCGCCGCCCGGTCCGCGATATGTCGACGCACACGGCGTCGGCTGTGCACATCGTCCGTTCCGCCGAGCGTGATCAGCCGTTCGACGAACGGACGAAGCTCCCGCGCCTTCGCCTCGGTGGTGCGAATACGCTCATGCTGGATCAGGCTCGTCGCCATGTTCCTGAGTGTCGCCGTCCGATGGCTCGAGGTGCGGCTTAGCGACCGCCCCTTGTTCCTATGCCTCATCTCCGCCCTCGCCTCCAGCGGCTGAATCCTCCGCCTCCTCGACAAGCCAGAGGTCGCCCACGTCGTCACGCTCGATGGCCATTCCAAACCGAAGACCATTGAGTGCCAGGACCTCGGCGATCTCTTCCAGCGATTTCTCCCCGAAGGAAGGCACCGCGAGTATATCATCCCGCGACCGGACCACGATGTCGAGCAACGTGTGGATATCCGCCTTGTCCAGGTTGTTGCGCGAGCGAATCGAGATGCCGTCGAAAGCCTCCAGCGACGACTCGAGCAACGCCGTCATCCCCGCATCGACGGCTCCGCGACCGGCCTGACCGCCGTTCTCTGGCGCCGAAGTTCCGTTCCCCGAACCGAATCCGGTCAGGTACTGGAGGTGCAGCCTGGCAATCTCCGCCGCATCGGCGATCGCGTCCCCGGGATTCACCGAACCGTTCGTCTCGACCTGGACCGTGAGACGGTCAAAGTCGGTCCGCTGACCGACGCGCGTCTCCTGAACGAGGAAGTTCGCTCGGATGACCGGATTGTAGACGGAGTCGATACGAATCAAGTCTACCGGCGCGTCCTCCGGACGCTCGTGCTGCTCGGCTACCACGAACCCACGACCCCGGTTGACCCAGAAGTCCAGGTTGAGCGGACGGCCATCCGGCAGATCGTCCTGGAGCGTAAACAGCGTCTCGTGATCGTTCACGACGGTGACGCCCGACACGCTGCCGATCATGGCGGCAGTGACCGGCCCCGCCTTGGAGACGGAAAGCTCCAGCGTGGCCTCATCGACGCCCGGGTCGAGCACGACGACGAGCTGCTTCAGCTTCTGGATCACCTGGTGGATGTCCTCCACCACGCCCGGAATCGTCTGATGCTCGTGCTGCACGCCGTCCGCCCGGAACGCCCAGATGGCGCACCCGGGAAGCGACGACAGCAGTACCCGACGGATCGAGTTACCGACCGTGTGGCCGAATCCCCGCTCCAGCGGCTGCAGTACGTATTCCGCTCGCCGACCGTCATCGGAACGGCTCTGCTCCTCGACGGTACCCGGCAGCACGAGTCCTGTAAGATCTAGCCCTGCTGACATGTGCGTTTCGCCTCTATTACTTGCTGTACAGCTCGACGATCAACTGCTCCTGAACGGCGAGCGGGATGTCTGCTCGGCTTGGCTGTTCGAGCACGCGGCCCGTGTAGTTGTCGTAGTCGACCCCCAGCCAGGTGAGCTGATCCTTGCCCTTGCGATCCTCCATGGCCTCACGCACCACCGGCATGTCGTGCGCGGCCGGAGAGATCGAGATCTCCTGCCCCGGGGACACCTGGAAGCTCGGGATGTCTACCGCGGCCCCATTCACGCGCACGTGCCGGTGCCGGACGAGCTGCCGCGCCGCCTTGCGGGACGGGGCAAACCCGAGTCTGTAGACGATATTGTCGAGACGAGCCTCGAGCGAGATCAACAGGTTTTCACCCGTGATCCCCTTCACGCGGGCCGCCTTCGTAAACAGCGTGCGGAACTGCTTCTCGCCGACGCCATAGATACGCTTGACCTTCTGCTTCTCGCGCAACTGGGTTGCATACTCGGACGAGCGCCTGCGCCGCCTGCCGGTCCCGTGCTGGCCCGGCGGGTACGCCTTGCGCTCGAGCGCGCACTTCTCCGTAAAGCAGCGCTTGCCCTTGAGAAACAGCTTCTCGTTTTCCCTCCGGCAGAGCCTGCACACCGGACCCGTATAACGTGCCATCTGGCTTCCTTAACCTGTCGCCTGCGTGTTCCTGACTGCCCGCCTCAAACCCGACGCTTCTTGGGCGGACGGCATCCATTGTGCGGAATCGGCGTGACGTCTCGGATCGACCGAATCGTCAGGCCGGCACCCTGCAGGGCCTGGATCGCGGACTCGCGGCCCGAACCCGGTCCCTGGACCCTTACGTGCAGCCTCTTCATGCCCATCGAGGCGGCTTCCCGACCTACCGTCTCGGCCGCGATCGTGGCGGCGAACGGTGTGGACT
>JABDQB010000133.1 GCA_013042495.1 Gemmatimonadota bacterium | reverse complement strand
GGTCAGGAACGGTGCCATCGAGGAACGCGTGTTGGTGATGGCGAACTCGCCCTCGCGCCCTCGCTCGGTCGCGGCCGCCGCGGCCGCCTTGACGAATGAGTCCGGCAAACCGCCCAGCTGATCCTCGGCGATGTAGAGGACGTAGCCCTCTTCGTCGACAAGCACGTTGTTGCCGAACTGCGTGTGCAGCTCCGCCAGGCGTTGGTTGATCGCGGCATAGCGCTCCTTCGCCTCGCCCTCCAGCGTCGCTCCGTTTCGGGCAAATCCATCGTACACGAGCCACAGCAACCGCTGCTGGTCGGGGCGGAGGTCCTCGGTCTCATCGCTCTCGTAGACGGCGCGGATGCGCTCGAACAGGGCCTGGTTCTGGGTGATCTTCGTCCGGTGCTCCGCGAGCGCCGGCGCCATCTCCATCTGGATTTCACGGAACTCGGGCGACGACATGTTGGAGCTCCAGATGCCCCGGTACGTCCCGACCCGGTCCAGGTCCTGGCCGACGCCTTCGAGGGCCACGATCGTATTGTCGAACGTCGGTGCGTCTTCGTTGTTCGCGATCGCGTCGATCTCGGCGAGCTCGAGCTCCATGCCGTTCTCGAGGGCGGGCTTCAGATCCGCGAGGTCCATCTCGTCGAACGCCGGGACTCCGCCATACGGGCCGGCCCACTCGGCGAGCAGCACATTGGCTGTATCGGTGCTCATGGCCGTGTCTGAGGTTCGGTCGCCGCAGTTCGCGACGAGCACGATGAGGATGATGACTCCGAGGCCGACGAAATATGTGCGCATGGCGGGACAATGCCTCCATTCTGGGTTGGTGGAGGCAAGCTAGTCGAGGGCGTGCGGGATGGCTACGCGGGGGGCGCAAACGGGTCGATTCAGCCCTCTTCAGTACTCCAGGTCCATGACGTAGATGTCGCTTTCGTACTCGGAGAGCGCAAAGTAGAAGCGGCCGTCGAACTCGTGCGCCATCAGCCAAAACATAGGACGTGCAGGATCGTCGGCCACGAGCAACCGAGGCGCCCCACCATCGGTTCCCATCGACCAGATCCCTGCCCGGCCGTCTGAGTGGCGGCCGCCGTAGTAGATCGACGCGCCGTCGCTGGAGAACCGGAAGAACGACGCCGAGGCGAATCCCTTCCGGGACAGGTCGATACGGCTCAGAACGTCGCCCTCGGGAGTGACCACAACGGCCGTCTTGTCATCATCGCACACGATCGCATGCCCGTCCGGCGACCAATCCGGGAAGAGGCATTGCGAACGGGTCAGCTCCACGGGCTCGTCCCAAGCGCCCCCCACGGAATCCCTGCGGACCACCCACAGGGACTCCGTACCCGAAGTGCGCTCGCCCTGCGAATGAAAGCCGACCGCCAGACCGTCCGGAGACCGAACGGGGCCCACGTCGAAGCCCGGAAGCGCGACTATCTTGCCCCGCCTGCTGCCGTCGGCGGCGATCAGCTGAACGTCGCCGTCACCGTCGTCCACCACGATCTCGGTACCGGCGGGCGACCACTCCGGCCCCCACAGGTCCTCTGAAGCGTCGGCGACGAGCTGCGCCTCGCCTCCCTTCAGGGGCTGCCTGTAGATGTCCATGTTGCCACGGCGGTTGCTGTCGTACGCGATCCACTCTCCGTCGGGCGAGACGCTCATCGAGTCGATGACCTGGTTGCCCGTGGTAACCGGTTCCGCATCACTGGTAGGCACCGGGTCCGCCCCCGGGACCGGCAGGGACCATATGTTCTGCCGGTACACGAACTTCGAGTAAGCGAGCCTGGTGCCATCCTCCGATACGGATATCGTGTGCGCATCGGTGCCCGCGGCCGCAACCGCCGGTTCGCCGATGGGCCCGTCCGGCCCGATCTCGACGGAGTAGATGCCCCGCGGTCCGGCGCGGTCCGACACGAAAAGCAGATGCCGGCTGTCCGGGAGCCACTGCGGGCTCATGTTCAGGTGGTTTTCTCCCGTAATCGGAACGGGCTCCCCGCCCGCGGCATCGATAACCCAGATCGATGTCGAAGATATGTTTCCGCTCGTCAGCCAGGGGAGGTTGCTGTTCACGTACGCGATGCGTTTCCCATCCGGCGACCACGCGATCGAGTGTGGCAGCCAGGCCAGCGGCGGCTGCACTGCCAGCAGCTCGGGCTCGGGACGGTCGACTTGGTAGGTGTATAGGCTGTCCTGGATGAAGAACGCCGCTCGGGTTCCGTCACGGGACCACGCGAGCTGGGAGGCCCTTCTCGGAGTGGGAATGGACTGCAGCACGCCGCCGCGCGCTCCCATTTCGCGGAACGAACAGCCGGTGTCGAGAGTGCCCACTGTTGCGCTTCGACTTTCGCACACCACCAGCCGGATCGCGGTCTCGGAGCTCCACCTGGGGAACATCTGGATCCCGGTCACTTCCGTGTCCAACAGCGATTCGCTGTCCCCGATCTCCACCGCGCTCCGGACGGCCAGCTTGGGACTGGACATCCGTCCTACGAGGTACGCGACCTCTTGCCCATGAGGAGACAGCGCGGGCTGGAACTCGACGCCCGGATCGTTGGTCACCTGCACGATCCGTCCGGCCATGACCCGGAGACCGGTCTCGTGCTGCGTCCGCCAGGCGAGTGCCGCGATCGTCACCACCGTCAGGGCCACACCAGTCAGAACGGATGTGAAGACAAGGCGGCTCTTCGCGGGGCGTTCAGGCCCTGATACGGTCGTTTTGGAGGAATGATGCGTGTCCAGCGCTCTCCCGAACTCCCCGGCCGTCTGGAACCGGTCGGCCGGCACCTTCGCCAGGGCCTTCCGCACCGCCGCGTCCACCGCCTCCGGCACCGTGTCGCGCAGCGTCCTGAGGTCCGGCGCCGCCTCCATCTCCTTGCGCGCCGTGATCGACGCCCGCGTGCCGCCCGTGAACGGCGCCTCGCCCGCCAGCATCTCGTACAGCACGCAGCCCAGCGAGTAGATGTCCGTCCGGCCGTCGAGATTCTCGCTTCCCCGAGCCTGCTCCGGGCTCATGTACACAGGCGAGCCCGTCGAGACCCCGGTGTGCGTCAGCTTCTCACCGCCTGCCTCGTCCACTGCCTGCGCGATCCCGAAGTCCGCGATCACCGCGTGGCCCTGCGACAGCATGATGTTGCCCGGCTTGATGTCCCGGTGGACCACCCCTTCCCTGTGCGCGTAGCTCAGGCCGCCCGCCACTTCGCGAGTCACCCGCACGGATTCGTCCACCGGCAACTGACCTTCCCGGTCGATCCGGTCCCTCAGGGAGTCGCCTTCGACGTACGGCATCACGTAGTACAGGAAGCCATCGGCTTCGCCCGAGTCGTACAGGGGGAGGA
>JABDQB010000130.1 GCA_013042495.1 Gemmatimonadota bacterium | reverse complement strand
GACTGGATCAGGGAGCGGCCCGAGAGACGGTGAACAACGATCTCGGAGCCGTGAGTATCCTCACGACGTATTGCCTTGATAAGGGCCTGATCAAGAAGCGTCCGGAAGTGAAGCGGTTTGATCGGGTGGATCGCATTCGGTATTTGGAGGCCGAGCAGATCAGGGTGTACATGGCGTCTGTCCGTGGAGGGCATCGTACGCTCTTCGAGCTTCTCATCGGCACAGGAATTCGACTAGGTGAGGCAGAGGCCCTGCGCGTCTGTGACCTTCGGCTACAGGATTCGCAGGGAATCGCATTCATCGACGACGCGAAGACGACTGCTGGCCACCGTCGGGTTTTTCTGCCGGGCTGGGTAGTCGAGAGTCTCCGTCTTCACATGGACGAGAGGAATCTCGTGGGCGAAGATCCTCTTTTCTCCGTTCCGCGTCGCACGGTCCAAAAAGAACACCACCGGGCCTGCACAGCGGCGGGCATCTACGACTACCGTGTCCACGATCACCGACATACAGCCGCCGTTCACCTCGCAAGGGCAGGCATGCCGCTACATTTACTCCAACGGCAACTGGGTCACGCCGAGATCGAAATGACGATGCGGTACGCCCAGTTTCACCCCGAGTACGGAGACATGGCGACGTACTTCAATCGGGTGGCGGAAGGACTCGGATTGCAGGGTGAATCCGGGGTGCGATTACCACAAAACTCACCACACCCCGAAAAGACCAACAGGGGCGAAATCTCGTAAGTCAAGCGGAGGGGCAGGGATTCGAACCCTGAAGCCCGTGAGGGCGCCGGTTTTCGAGACCGGTGCATTGCCGTTCTGCCACCCCTCCGAGGGGTCCTACTCATTTCGGGCCGCAACACGCGGTGGGAAGCGGTCTTAGCCGCTCGGTCAGACCCTCTTCATCCGGCTGGGGAAGTACGGACGGGGTGGGATTCGGCGTCGAGCCGCGTCAGCGACGAGACCCTTTTGCAGCCACGCTGCAAAAGCACCGGTGAGAATCCCACCTTCCATCCCTTACGGTTTCCAAGAAAGCGGACGGGGTGGGATTCGAACCCACGTGACACTTTTGATGTCAACACACTTTCCAGGCGTGCGCCTTCAGCCGCTCGGCCACCCGTCCAGTATTGTCTGTCTTGAGCGGAGGAGCAGGGATTCGAACCCTGGTGGGCCTTTTGGACCCAACGCCTTAGCAGGGCGCCGCCTTTAGCCACTCGGCCACTCCTCCGTCAGCACCCGGTCCATCTTCTTCCGGGGCCAAACAAAAAAGCGAGCGCCGGAGCGCTCCCCTTCTTGCGTCCTCGATTGGCCCGCCAGGGTTCGAACCTGGACTCTCCTGATCCAGAGTCAGGCGTGTTGCCAATTACACCACGGGCCAATGCCGCCGTCCGACAGCGGGCACCGATTATAGACGATTCACCGCATCGGATCAAGGTTCTTCGACACTCGTTTGCAGGGATCGTTCCACACGCCGTCGTGCGCGGTTGCAGGGACGGCTGCCGGGCCCGTGGCGTCGAAGATGAAGGACCAGCTCGCTCCAGGAATAGGCCGAAATGAGGGGAAGCGGAGCCACTTCGACCGGTAGGCGGTCCCTGGCCCACGCGAGGGCGGCGTAGTCTGCGGCAACCAGAGTCGCCAGGCGACACGCGCGATGCGTGCTATCGCGATTCCCGGGAGACAAAGGCAGATAGGCCACACCTTCCCCGCCGTGAATCAGCAAGGCGATAGAAGCCAGACGGTGCACCCGATCGCTTCCGGAGCACACAGCGACGATGGAAGGCCTCGGCAACGTCCGGATGGCCTTGAGGAAGCCGATGCCCGGCGCCAATCGGATCCCAATCTGCCGACCGGTATCGCCGGATCGGTGCACCCGAACCGCCAGCCGAGCCCGCAGTTCGGCTTCGAGTACAGCCCTCAGGCCTTCGTCGTCGCAAGCGAGACCGACGTCGCGGTACCCCTGGACGGTCGCGAGCGCCGCACCCGTGTCAGGACGATCGGGCACTCGTACGAATACACCACTCCCGGGCCGTGTGCGGGCCAGACCCGCTTGGGCCAGGTCGCGGTAGGCCGCAGCCACCGTATTCCGATGCAATCCGAGCAACTCCTCGGCACGTCGAATGCTGGGAAGCCTCCGGCCCGGTCCGATCTGGCCGCCGAGGATGCGGGACTCGAGGTGGCCGGCGAGTTGTCGGCGCAGCGATATGCGGGATTCGCGGTCGAGGATGATTCCGTGCAGCATCATGGGAAGCATGATGACGTGCAGGATCAAGCGTCCGTCATCGGCTCCCGCGCCTGACGAAGGATCAGCGCCGCAAATCCGAGGCATGCGATCGCGACGGCCACCTGGATCCCGTATGTGCCCGGGTAGCCGGTGCGGGCAAAGAAGAGAGCTACCGCACAACCCGCAAAGATCAGCGTCAGGATCCCCACCGCGACGCGGTTCGTCATCCACGTCCGGTCACCCATCAGGCGGAGGGCGATCATCCCCGACAGCCATCCGATGAGGGCCCCGGCCATCACGTCCATCGGCCAGTGCGCCCCGACGACGACCCTCGACACGGCGACGAGCGTCGCGAAGAGCAGAACCGCGGCACGTGCACTGCGACTCTTCATGGCTGGAACCAGCGCGCCGGCAAGGGTGAGCGCCGCAGCCGCGTGTCCGGACGGCATCGCCTTGGCCCTGAGCTCGGGTCCGATGATGGTGATGGCCTCGGCTCCGAGGACCGCCGCCGGGCGCGGAAGTGCGAGCCACGGCTTCATCGTGTGCGTGACCACCGTCGTCACGATCGCGGCCATGAGCAGTGCCCACGCCCACTGCGGCCGGTACCACAGGATCGGCAGTGCCAGGGCCAGGAGGACCAGCGCATCGCCGAAGATCGTGATCCCGGCCCAAAGCTGCGGGCCGGTCACTTCGCTCCAGCCGTTGAGGCGGTAGAACCATGCCTCGTTCGCACCGGTGGCCCACAAGACCAGGAAGACCGCCGCGAATGCGAGCGGGGGCACCCAGGTCCAGGCCGCCGTTTCGAGACTTCGCTCGCTCATGAACGCCAGTCTACGCCGACACGCCCGCGGGCCGACAGCCCGCCGCCAGACTCGGCGCCCTACTCAGCCGGAACTCCGATGACGAGAGGGTCGCCGTTATAGCCGCGCAGACGGTACACGAAGGCGTTCTTCACGTGGGCGCCCTCGCGCTCGACACGGATCGTATCGGGTGGCTCGATCGACTCGAACAAGTGGCCGAAACTGTCGTCGGGGTCTGAGTACCAGTTGCTCACTGCCACGTAGTACGCGTCGTCCCCGACCTCCAGCGGCGCACGGCGCTGGTTGATCCACCAGTACTTGTGCACCGCGTCCAGGGGGCCGGCCGCCAGGAGTCGGCGGCCGAGCGGCGTCGCCACGTAGTAGTCGAGATGCGCCGCCGGGAACCACCGATACGACATCAGCGCAGCGTCAGCAGACATGCTCCCTGCAGAGACGTCTCGAGCCAGAATCGCCTCCACCCCCACCCGTACCTGATCCATCCCGAACATGTCCATGGTCGGGTCGCGCTCACCCCGCCGGGTTTCCGGTTCCTCCCGTCCGTAGCCCTGCGGTATGAACC
>JABDQB010000124.1 GCA_013042495.1 Gemmatimonadota bacterium | reverse complement strand
GGATAAGACCATGCGGCCCTCGGCACCCGAAAGTCTCCGACCACCACGTCCCAGTACCGTGCGAGTCCCTTCCATTCGCAGTAGCTGCTGCCGGTCGCTTCCCGGACGACCGAAGAATCGATGTCAGCCGGAGGCAGATAGTAGACGGGCGGGTGGCTCGTCTCGAGAACGCGCAGAGCACGCCGGGTTTCAGCCACTACCTGACCCGCATGGCGCACCACGACGTGACGGCGGGTCGGCTCGACGCGAGGCGGTCGCGGATAATCCCAGACAGATTCCATGCCTGCTCTCCCTGCATCGAAGCCCGCCGGATGACTGCCCCGAAGATCAACCGGCGTGAGCCCGCTCCCGCAAGCGCTCCAGGAGATCCAACGCGAAACCTCCCGGCCGTCCGGTTCCGATTGCCCTCCCGTCGAGGTCAACGATCGGCGTGACCTCTGCCGTCGTTCCCGCGATGAACACTTCGTCGGCGCCGTACAGTTCGTCCGCGAAGATCGGCTCCTCGGCCACCTCGAAGCCCGCCTCCCGGCAGAGCTCCAGCACTACGGCCCGCGTGACGCCAGGGAGGATGTAGTTGGTCAGCGGTGCGGTGCGCACGCGGCCCCGGAAGACCGCGAACAGGTTGGTGTGCGTGCCCTCCAGCGCCACCCCGTCTCGCACGAAGATCGCCTCGGCCGCCGCCGCATCGAGGGCTTCCTGGTTGGCCATGCAGTTGGGGATCAGGGCGATGGTCTTGATGTCGCAGCGGGCCCACCGCTGGTCCGGAACCGTGATGGCACGGGCCCCGTCCTCGGCAGAATGATCGGGCGAAAAGGCCCAGGCACAGGCGTAGACGGTCGGTGGGACCGGAGGATCGGGATATCGGTGCGTCCGGGGGGCGGCGCCGCGCGTCACCTGCAGGTACACGAGGGCGTCAGCCGTGGACAGGTCGTTTCGTGCCAGGAGCTCTGCGCACGCGGGCACCAGGTCGGCGGCGGTCACCCCGCGAATGTGCATGGCGTCCAGGCTGTACGTCAGCCTGTCGGCATGGCGCTCGACTTCGAACAGGCGTCCCCGGTAGGCGCGCAGCACCTCGTACACTCCGTCGGAGAACAGGAAGCCGCGGTCGTCGGGAGATACGCGGACCTCCTCGCGCGGGAGGTACTCGCCGTTGAAATAGGCTGTCTGCATGTCTCGCAGCCGAATGAGTGGTGAAACCGTCATTCGAAAAGGGCGGGACGGCGCCCGCCCGCATACACGTTATCCTTTTCCATCTCCCTGCGCGATTGTAAGATCTTCACCGATTCCGCGGCTCCCGAAAGGTCGTGAAGGAAAGCTCCAGCGAGGCAGATAGCTCATGTCCTACCAGTCCGGGTGCCATGGCCGGGTCATTCTGGGGCCGTTGCCGGCGGACGTACAGCGACGCCTGACCGTCCTCCCCGGTGAGTGGCTCGAGTACAACCCGCAGACGGGCGCGGTCGAGATCGGTCACGTTCAACCGTCCACCGCCCCTATCCTTCCGACGGTGACCGTGGAGCTGGTGCGTATCCTGTCCGAGATTCCCTACGACCTTCAGTCCCGCATCGTGGGCGGCGACTACTTCGTGCACACCGAGGAACCGGCCACGCAGCTGGTCCGCATCCGGGTCGAGGCCGGCGGATCGCTGCACATTCAGTGGGCCCACCCCGAGTACGCCGGCGCCGCCCGCGAGCCCTGGTCCGAGGCGGTTCGCATCGCCACCCCCGAGTGGGAGCATCGCCTGAACGGTACGGTGACTTTCGAAGCAGATGACGCCGCCCCTGCCGCCGAGACCCTGCAGACCCTGGCCGACACCTATGAGGGACTCTACCCGGAGGGCGACTTCAAGGCTTCGGCCGATGGCGATGCGGTCACCGTAGACATGAGCGAAGTGAACCTGGACGGAGGCCTTCTGACCGCTCGCATGGTGACGCTGGCCCGCCCCGGGTCGCTGGAAGGCAGGTTCGAGGTCGGCTCCTTCGCGGATTTCGTTCCCGAAAACCTGGTCCGGTTCCTGTTCGAGGCCGGAGAGGTCTCGGTTCAGCACCCGTTGTTATGGTCCTGACGGAGAAGCTCCCTCATCCGACGACCCCCGCGGAGCCGGCACGGCCCCGCACTCGCCCATAGGAGACCCCCCGTGCTGGACTATCAGTTGACCGAAGAGCAGGTGATGATCCGGGACCTGGCCCGGACGATCGCCGACAACGAAATCCGCCCCGTGGCGGCCGAATACGACCAGAGCGGCGAGTTTCCCTGGCCGGTCGTCGAGAAGATCGCCGAGGCGGGCCTGTTCGGCGTGTTCATCGACGAGGCGCACGGTGGTCTGGCCGGTGACTCGCGCACCATGAACATGGTCCTGGTCACCGAAGAACTGTCCAGGGCGTGTGGCGGCATATCCCTGGCTTTCGCGAGCACCGCGCTGGG
>JABDQB010000121.1 GCA_013042495.1 Gemmatimonadota bacterium | reverse complement strand
GATTCAACCGCCGCCAGAGAGTCGGAGGATCCGGCCGAGACCGAGCTGGCCCCGGCCGCAGAAGTGGTGGGCGTCATGGAAGATGATGCCAGTGACGGCCAGGCGTCGCAGGAAGCGAGGCCCCGGCCGCAGCGATTCGTGAGTGTTCGCTTGGACCGGGCTCTTGCGGCCGGTGTCTTCGAGGTGAGCGCGAGCGGGTTCTGGAACCTGCGAGGTCTTTCCGGCGGTGGAGACACCACCATGGTCTATGAGCCCCCCCCGCCGGTCCCTGAGTCGGAATCGGATGAAATCCCGAGGGACGAGGAGGAGGCCGAGGTCGGTACGGAGGGAGAGGCGAACGACGAAGGGGGAGGTCGTTGAGCCCGCGGGAGACCGGCGATGACGGTCGACGGGATCTCCCGTCCATAGACCAGTTGCTGCGGTCGGACGAGGCGGCTACGGGCGTTGAGAGGTGGGGCCGCGAGGCGGTCACTCAAGCCCTGCGCGAGACGCTGGCCGAGGCACGAGATAATCTGACGAGCGAGAGCCCGGCTCCTGATCCGGATCGTTTGCTTGCCGCCGCTCTCGGTAAGCTCTCCTCCGATCGCCCCTCGCTGCGACTCGTGCTGAATGCAACCGGTGTGATCCTTCATACGAATCTCGGGAGAGCACCCCTGTTCCGCGGCGCCGCTCGAGCCGCCGCGGAAGTCGCCTCCGGCTATTCGAACCTCGAGTACGATCTCGCGTCAGGTGAGCGAGGGGACCGATACGCGCACTGTACCCACCTGGTGTCGCGCCTCACGGGATCCGAGTCGTCGCTGATCGTGAACAACAATGCGGCCGCCGTCTCGTTGGCGATCAACACGATGGCCCTCGGCCGAGATGTCATCGTTTCACGGGGCGAGCTCGTCGAAATCGGTGGGGGATTCCGAATCCCGGACGTCATCGAACGCTCGGGTGCTTTTCTGCGGGCCGTGGGCTCGACAAACCGGGTGCGGGTGGACGACTACCAGCGTGCCATCACACCATCGACCGGACTACTGCTCAAGGTCCACCCTTCGAACTTCCGGGTCGAGGGTTTCGCAGAGGAAGCGACTCTCGAGAGCCTGGTGGCTCTGGGTCGTGCTTCCGATGTGCCGGTCATGCATGATCTCGGATCCGGGCTACTTGCAGAGGAAACTCTACCAATGCTGCAAGAGCCGTCCGTGCGGAGCTCAGTGGCGGCTGGCGCCGAACTGGTGACGTGGAGTGGCGACAAGCTCCTCGGCGGTCCCCAGGCGGGAATCATCGATGGACGTGCGACCACGATGGAGCGGCTCCGGTCCAATCCGCTGCTCCGGGCCTTTCGCGTCGACAAGATGACGCTGGCGGCCCTGGAGAAGACGCTGCGAAGCTATTTGGCGCCCGAGCGAGCCCTGGTAGAGATCCCGGTCCTGCGGATGCTCGGGGAGCCAGCCGAGGAGGTCGAGAGACGGGCTCGCGACACGATGGAGCTGCTGAGTGCGGGGGCGGCCCGCCACATCTCTGTGGCTCCCATGCGATCGGTTCTGGGGGGGGGCTCAGCACCCGGGTTCGAGATCGCGTCCGCCGGGTGGGTCGTCTCGGGTCCGGCCATGGTCCTCGAATCGAAGCTGCGGCAAGGGGATCCTCCGGTCGTCGGGCGGATTGCCGAGGGAGAGTTACACCTCGACTTCCGGACGATTGTCGAGGAGCAACAGCGTCTTCTCGCTGCTGCGGTCGATCGGCTCTTCGCAAAGGAAGACGCGGAATGAGCGAGGCAGCAGCCTTCTGGCCCCGAGCCGTGTTCCTCGACCGGGACGGGACCTTGATCAGGGATACCGGCTACGTGGCCGATCCGGATGACGTGGAGTTGTTGCCCCGGGCGGCCGACGGGCTGCGGCTCCTGAACGAGGCAGGTGTACCAGCGGTCATCGTGACGAATCAGTCCGGAATCGGTCGGGGCTACTTCAGCTTGGCAACTTTCGAGGCCGTGCAGTCGAGGGTGGAGTCTCTGTTGTTCGCGGAGGGGGCTCGTGTCGACGGGGTTTACTTCTGCCCGCATGCCCCAGAGGAAGGCTGCGAGTGTCGGAAACCGGGTCTGGGGCTGTATCGGCTCGCGGCGGCCGAACTGGGGGTCGAGATGGCAGGGGCGCTGTATGTCGGAGACAGGGCGAGGGACGTTCTGCCGGCGCAGGCCCTGACGGGGATGGGTATGCTGGTGGCCGGAGAGGGTGGGGAGTATGATGGCCCGGTGCCCGCGGATGTGCTTCGAGTCCCGGACCTTTTCACCGGGCTCCGGCGGCTGGGCTTCGGTCGAGACGACGAAGCCTGACCATTCAGGGGATTGAGAGTCTCCATGTCTGGATCACTCGGTATATCGGTTCTCGCGTCCGGTTCCGGGACCAACCTGCAGGCCATGATCGACCAACTTCATCTGCCTTCCGAAGTCGGTGTGCGGGTGGCTACGGTGATCGGCAGCCGGCCGGGAATCGGAGCCCTGGAACGAGCCTCGAGGTACGATATCCCCACGCACGTTCACCCTCCGGATGACGACGGCGGTCAGTGGCTTCGACAGACCCTGGAGGCCTCGGGGGCGGGACTCGTAGTTCTGGCAGGGTGGTTGAAGCTGATATCCGCCGATGTAGTCCGGGCCTTTCGAGGA
>JABDQB010000145.1 GCA_013042495.1 Gemmatimonadota bacterium | reverse complement strand
GGCCCGGGCCGTGGCCAGCCTCGTGAAAGCCGTGGGATCGAGCCAGCCGGTCCTTCTATGGATCGACGGCGCCGGCCACCTGGACCCGGAGTCCGCTTCGGTCCTGCCTTCGTTATTGCGCGACGCGTCAGGTGTTCCGTGCGTTCTGCTGCTGACGGGCGCGTCCTATCCGGTGCGAGATGAGCTGGACGATCTCAGGGCCCGCATCGGCCGGGACGTTGCCGGAGTGGCACTCACCCTGGGACCCCTGGATGCAGGTGGGCTGGCCGACCTCGTGCGTCATGTCCTTCCGGATCTCGATGACGACGCCCTGGGCAGGATCACGCGCCGCATCGAGGCAGATTCGGCCGGCCTTCCGCTCCTGGCGATCGAGTTGCTCACCGCCGTTCGGCTCGGGCTCGAGCTGGAGGACGTGGGCGGGGTGTGGCCCAGGCCCTTCCAGACGATGGAGCAGACGTATCCGGGCGACCTTCCGGACTCGATCGTGGCGGCCATTCGGGTGGGGTACCGACGTCTCAGCCGCCCGGCCCAGGCGGTCCTGGCGGCCGCCTCGGTCCTCGACGACCGATGCGAGGCCGATCTCCTTTCCCAGGCGACGGGACTCGAGGGTGATCCATTGTTCGATGCCCTGGACGAGTTGGAGTGGCACCGGTGGCTGGTCGCCGAGCAGAGGGGCTACGCCTTCGTGGCGCGGATCGTCCGCGATGTCGTCGCGCGCGATATGCTCACGCCGGGGCAGCGGCGCCGGATCCAGGAGGCGGTCTCCGGCGCCTGATCGCCTGCGTGCGTTCCGCGTCCACCGGTCGTGGTGCTTCCTTGTCTCCGGCCTCCCCGCACGGCACTTTGCATCCAGCATATCCATCCGGATTTTCCCAAGGAGCCAGACATGTACGCCGTCATCGGAGCAACCGGAAACACGGGTCGAGTGGTCGCGGAAGATCTTCTCGCCGCCGGCTTGCCGGTTCGCGCGATCGGACGAAGCGAAGAGCGTCTGGCTACCCTCGTGGAGAAGGGTGCGGAAGCGGCGGTAGGAGACGTGTCCGACGCCGAATTCGTCGCCCGGGCGTGCGACGGGGTCGGGGGCGTGTATCACCTCATCCCCCCTCGTTACGACGTGGATCTTCTAGCGTGGCAGACCGAATCGGGGAAGGCTCTGGTAAGCGGAATCCGGGACGCGGGGGTGCCGTACGTGGTCAACCTGTCGAGCGTCGGCGCCCAACACCGTGAAGGAACGGGACCGATCGCCGGATTACGCGAACAGGAGGATCGGTTCAACGAGCTCACCGAGACCAACGTGCTCCACCTCCGTCCCGGCTGGTTCATGGAGAACATGTACATGATGCTCGACGCCATTCGGGGG
Source organism: Gemmatimonadota bacterium (assembly GCA_013042495.1). Taxonomy (GTDB): domain Bacteria; phylum Gemmatimonadota; class Gemmatimonadetes; order Palauibacterales; family Palauibacteraceae; genus Benthicola. The sequence continues at coordinate 2,524 of JABDQB010000145.1, read as the reverse complement.
ATGGGTGTGCTCGGAATGCCGATTCCCGGCGATCTTCCGGTCCCGATGATCGCCACCCGCGACATCGGAGCCGAGGCGGCCCGCCGCCTGGCAGCGCTGGATTTCGACGGGCACCACATCAAGGAACTCCTCGGGCCCCGCGAGTACACCCTGACCGAGGTCGCCGCGATCATCGGGGCGGCGATCGGCCAGCCGGATCTTCCGTATGTCACGGTGCCAGAGGAAGCGGCAGCGGAAGGTTTCGAGCAGATGGGCGCTCACCCGGCGACGGTCAGCGCGTTCCTGGAGATGTATCGCGGATTCGGTGAGGGTCGGGTCGTCGCTCAGGAAGCCCGGTCCGCCGCCAACACGACGCCCACGACACTGGAGGAGTTCGCCGTCGGCCTGGCCGCGGCCTACAACGCGTAGTCAGGTACCCGCGAATCGTTCGGGGCGGAAGGCCTGAATGTCGAGTTCCGGGGCCCCTCGAAGCACGAGATCGGCCACCAGGCTGCCCGTGACCGGACCGAGCGTGAGACCCAGCATCGCGTGGCCGGTCGTCACGTAGGCGCCTTCGTATCCAGGCACCCTTCCGATCACCGGCAGCCCGTCGGGCGTGCACGGCCGCAGCCCGCACCATTCCGAGATCGGTTCCGGCAGGTCGGTGACCGCGTAGTACCTGCGGGCTGCCGCATCCAGCTGCTCCAGGCGGTCGCGCCTCATGTCGAGGTTACGGCCCGAGAACTCCAGCGTCCCCGCGAAGCGCACGTGGTCGTCCATGGGCGAGCAGAATACGGCCCGTTCGCCGAGCAGAGACGGGACGCTCAGCGCAGGTGTATCGGGATCCGCCAGGCTGCGATCGGCGTGATATCCCTTCGCGGGCTGAACAGGTAGCGGGCACCCAAGCGAGGCCATGAGACCCGGGCTGTAGGCCCCCGTGGCCAGGACGACCGCATCAGCCGCCACGTCCTCCCCCGAGGCGGTAGATACACCGGTGACGCTACCGTGCTCGGAGCGTATTTCGTCGACCTCGGTTCCGGGCCGAATCACCGCTCCCCGTGCCACGGCGCGATCCGCGATCTCCAGTACGAACCGGTACGGCTCCACGACCGTTCCCTCCTGGTGGAACCAGCCGCCTTCGAGCCCCGGCCCGAACAGCGGTTCGCGTTCGCGGAGCGCCGGGCCGCTGAGGTACTCGGGCGCGAAGCCGTGGCGCTCTACGACCTCGACCTCCTCCCGTCCCCACTCCAGGCCGGCCTCGGTATCGAACACCTCGAGGTACCCCGATCGACGGTATCCGCATTCGAGACCCTCGCCCTGGACCAGCTCGTCCAAGAGGTCCGCAGTGCGCAGACCGAGAGGTGACAGAGCGGCCATCGAATGCTCGACGTGATCGGCGGTGCAGTACTTCCGGAATGCCCAGAGCCAGCGGACCAGCCCCGGATTCCAGCGGGGTTCGATATACAGCGGGCTCAACCGGTCTCCCATGGAGCGCAGCGCCTGGCGCAGGCGTCCCGGCCTGTTGATCGGAGGGTGCCCGGGCGAGATGAGGCCGGCGTTGCCGAAGGACGCGGCCAGGCCGAGCTCGTCGCGCTCCAGAACCGTGACCGTGGCTCCCCTGAGGGCCAGGAAGTAGGCACAGCAGACGCCCACCACGCCGCCGCCCACCACGACCACGCGAAGCTCGGATCCGGTCGTTCTCGAGAGTTCCTCCATGCGGCAATACTATTCCCGGCAGCCTCCGGCTGCGACTACGGGCCCGCCTCCATATATTCGATAGACCGGCTCCCCGCCGGCTGTACTCGCCGAACCCCTGCTAGGAGGACGCGAATGGACCACACGTGGGAAGAATTCCACAAGACTCCCGTGAAGAAACTGCGCCAGATCGCCGAGGAGTTGGGCGATCATGACGAGCTGCACGGCTATTCGACGATGCACAAGGAAGACCTCGTGCCGGCGCTTTGTCACGTCCTCGGCATCGAGGACCACGCGCACCACGAAGTCGTCGGCGTGGACAAGGCCGCCATCAAGGCCCGGATCAAGGAGCTGAAGGTGAAGCGCGACGAGGCGCTGGCTGCCGGTGACTCCGTTCAGCTGAAGCGCACCCGACGGAAGATCCATCGTCTCAAGCGCCAGCTGCACAAGGCGACGGTCTGATCCGATTCTCGTCCGAGCAGGCGCAGGAGCTGGCGTCCCGGCACTACGATCTCGATGTGACGGCGCGCGAGCTGCCCAGCTACGTGGACCAGAACTTCCGGCTGCGTGATCGTGCCGGAGCGGAGTTCGTTCTCAAGATCATGAACTCCGGGGAAGACCCGGCGCTCCTCAAGGCACAAGTGTCGGTGCTGGACCTGTTGCGGGCCCAACCCGGTCGGTTCCAGACGCCCCGGGTCATTCCATGCTCCGCCGGCTCCCCGGTCACTCGCGAAGGGAGCCATGCCGTCTGGCTCGTGACCTACCTGCCAGGGCGTCTGCTGGCCGATCTCCCGGAGCTTCCCGCGGCGCTCCTGCACGACCTTGGGCGGGGCCTCGGGGAACTTGATCG
>JABDQB010000120.1 GCA_013042495.1 Gemmatimonadota bacterium | reverse complement strand
GGTTCCCACGGCGGAAAGAGGAGAGACCCAGAAAAACCTATCCCATATTGGTTTATCTAAGTCTAGCTTAACGAGTTTCTGAAGTGGCTTGCCCGGCATCACCGGCCTCCCTTCCGTTTCGCCTTTACATCATGGCACCGCCGGCCGTAAATAGCCACATCGCTGGTGCGCCAATGTGAGGCAAGGGAGAACACATGCAGATACAGATCTCGACGCGCGGCATGGAACTGACCGGAGACCTCGAGTCCAGGGTCGAGGCGGTGTCTGCCGACCTGTCGGCGCGAACGACCGGGCTGCAGCTGGCCAAGTTCGTGCTCGAGGAACGAGAGACCGGAAAAGCCGTGGGTCTGGTTCTCTCATGGGGTGAGAAGAAGGACACGGTCGTTCGTCACGCGGAAGCCGGCGACTGGGACCGGGCGTTCAAGGACCTCGAGCGACGTCTGGAGCGTGCGCTGGAGGACAATTCGGACACCCCTTGAACTCGGACGGGCTGGTCAGCTAGAGTTGTGATTGCATTCCGGCCGATCCCGCCGGCCGGAGGAGACGTCGCGGAACTGCGCCCCTCAGACGACTCGACGCGAGTCGCTCAACCCGAGGAGGTGTGATGCCGCAGACTTACGAGTTGGTGCTGACCGGATTCGACTTTCCCCGCAAGCTGCCGCGCCGCAAGGCCAACTTCCGATTCGTCGCCGATATCCGATACCTGAACGGCCGGGGTGAGCACGACACCGAACACGCTGTGCTTCCCGATCTCGATCGCTACTGGGAGTGCGACCCGGAGAAGGAAGACTTGCCCGACTACGTGCGCGCGGCCGGCAAAGGCAAGGTCTCCTCTTTTGACATGGCCCGTATCGATGCGTGGGATCGCCTGGTCCTCCTGGTGCGAGGGGACGGAGTCCACTCGATCCAGTTCAAAGTGCTCGACGTCAATCGGTCGGACGGGTGGGACCGGTTGCGCCGTGCACTCGGAGACGTCGTGGCAACGCTCATCGGCCGCGCTCGGGCGGCGGTTCCCGACAAGGCGTGGGTCGTGTCCGATTCACTGGGGACGGCTGCCACGGACCTCGAATCCACGCTCCTGACGCGCCTGGCGGGAGGCGAGAGACCCCTGTTCCGGGGGTCGGCGGCATTGTCGGACCCCGGGGATTACGAAGTCTCGGGCAAGGGGACACAAGGCTCTTACTCGATCCGGTTCAGGCTCGCGGTAACGGCTGTCTGAGAAGGACCGGCGCTCATCTCGACGTATTCTTGAAGACGCCCTTGACGGTCGGGTTAACAACGTTAATTTAACGTTGTTAACCTAACGCCGTTAAGGGTGAGCTCATGACGAATTCCCATGTCACAGAAAAGGCGGGCTCGCGAGAGACCGAGACCGCCATCCTCGAGGCTGCCCGCAACCTGCTCGCCGAGGGCGGACTGGACGCGCTCTCGATGCGGGCCGTAGCTGCGCAGGTCGGCCTCAGCGCTACCGCGATATACCACTGGTTCGAAGGCAAGGAAGACCTGGTGGACCGTGTGGTGGCTCACGGCTTCCAGCGTTCCGAGGCCTACATGCGGAAGTCCATCGAGCACATTCCCGCGGGCTCCATGGAACGGGTCTCGGCGCTCGGTGAGGCCTACATCCGTTTCGCGCTCGAAAACCGCGAGTACTTCAAGATCATCTTCGCCATTCAGACGCCTGCCCCTCGGCATATGGAAGACGTCCCCGGCCAGGGCGGCTATCGGGTCCTGAGGGAGTGCGTCGTCGAGGCCATGGAGGCCGGGAACATGCGGAAGACGGAGCCGGATATCGTGGTCCTGTACCTGTGGTCGCTGGTACATGGATTGGTCACGATCTTCATGGCCTGCGATCCGCAGGACCTGCTGGCAGAGACCGGCTGCTGCGAGGGACTGGATGAGAGAGAGTTGACGATCGGACTGTTCGAGAGGTTCCGCGATGTGGTGAGAATCGGGCTCCAGCCCGTGGAAGTGACGAAAGGTGGTCCCCGATGATTGAGTTCCGGTCATGGATAGAGGAGGGGCCGGCGCCCGCGGTCTTCGCAGCGATGATGATCGTGATGGGAGGGGTCGTGCGTCCCGCGCTGGGACAGGTGGCCGACGCGGCGGCGAATCAGGAGTCGCCGGTTCTCCGGGCGGACGGCCCTCTGTCGGCCCAGGCGGATCTGGGCGAGACGCTCGGCGCTGCGGACTCAGATGCGCTGCCGCGGACCCACGAGGGTGACGGCGCGTTCCAGGACGCCCGCCCCTATACGCTGGAAAGCGCCGTGTCGATCGCTCTGCGCAACAACCGCCAGCTAGCCGTTTCGCAGTACGACCTCGACGTGGCGAACAAGCAGGTGTCCGAGGCCTACGGGGCGCTGTTCCCCGAGATTGACGGTTTCGCCTCGATGCAGCGGAATCTCGAGCTACCGTCCGCGTTCTTGCCGAGAATCTTCATCGACCCGGACGCCGACCCGGACGACTTGATCGCGGTGACCTTCGGCGCCGACAACCAGTGGAACGCCGGGCTCACGTTGAATCAGGCCCTGTTCGATGCCGGCGTGTTCGTCGGAGTGGGGACGGCCGGGTCTTTTCGGAATCTGGCTCGGGAGGCGCTGCGCGGTTCGGCCCAGGGGGTCGCTACGACGACCCGCATCGCGTACCTGAACGTCCTCCTGGCGCAGGAAGCGGTCCGCGTTACACAGAACAGCATCGAGCGCGTCCGACAGACTCTCGAAGAGACGCGCGCACTGAACAGGGCCGGACTCGCGAGCGACTACGATGTACTGCGGCTCGAAGTGCAGCTGGCGAACATTGAGCCCAACCTGCGGCGCGCACAGAACGAAGTGGATGAGGCCAGGCGGGTGCTGGCCATCGAGATGGGGCTGGGCGAGATGGCGAGCGCGGCGGCCTTCGGTGAGCTGCACCAGATCGATCTGTCCGAGGGCGCCGTGAATACCGAGGATAACGTCGCGCTGCTGGTGTTCGCCGGCGTCCCGGAAGCCGCGATGGCGGGGTACGATGACCTTGAGTCCGTCGCACTTTCGAACCGGACAGACCTACAACAAGCTCGTCTCCAGCGTGACCTGGAGGAAGCGCGAGTGAAGTACGAGCGGACTCAGCTCTTTCCCACTCTGTCTGGATTCTTCACTTGGGGGCTGCAGGCCCAGGAGAACGGAGCGCTCAACTTCTTCGGCGAGAACCCGGATCAGCGGTTCACGACGTCAGCAGTGGGCGTTCAGATTGACGTGCCATTGTTCTCCGGAACGCGGCGCTGGAATCGAGTAGAGCAGAGGAAGATCGGCGTGCGCCAGGCGGAAGAACGGATCGGCGATCTGCGGCAGCGAGCCGCCAACGAGGTCGAGACGGTTCTCTCGAACCTGACCGAATCGCGATCACGGGCGGAGGCCCAGCGCCAGGCGGTAACGCAGGCCCAGAGGGGCTTCGACATCGTGACGACCGAGTACCTCGCCGGCACGCAGCCGAGACTCGAAGTGACGGAGGCCGAACTGGCTCTTCGGCAGGCGGAGCAGAACTACGCGCTGGCGATATACGACTACCTGGTCGCGCAGGCACAACTGGACCTGGCGGTCGGAGTGGTCCCGGCCGTGGATCCGGCGGTGGAGGCGATGATCGAGGGAGACATCAGACCTGAGAACCGGTTGAATCCAGACAGCGCTGGCGATCGGGTTTCCAATGATGACAGGGAAGGCGACCGATGAAGGTGACGCGAGCCGTGAGAATAGACAGAAGGCCTGGATTAGTCGCGACGCTGGGCGGGCTTCTGGTGATCGCCGCCGCGGGCTGCGGTTCAGCGGATACCTCCGCGAGCGAAGAAGAACCGACGGCAGGGGCGACCTATGTCAAGGTGGTCAACGTCGAAGTACGAACGCTCGCGGCGGCCGATTTCACGTCATACATCAGGCTCACGGGAGTGGTTGAGGCCTTCGAGGACGTGGTCGTGAGCTCGCAGGAGAGCGGCGTCATCGAGCGCGTCATCGTAGACAAGGGCTCCAGGGTGCGCGCCGGACAACCGATCGTCCGAATCGATGACGAGATACTCGCGGCCCAGGTCGATGAGTCCCGGGCATCCGCTGCCCTGGCCAGGGAGCGCTTCGAGAGGCAGCGCCAACTGTGGGAGGAAGAGGGAATCGGCAGTGAAATCGCGTTCCTGCAGACCAAGTACGAAGCCCAGTCGGCGGACGCGCGCCTGGCGTTTCTCGAGGCCCGCCTCGCGCGCCACACGATCAAGTCACCGATCGCCGGAGTACTCGACGACCGGTACGTGGACGTCGGGGAGATCGTGGCTCCCGGCGTACCGGTGGCCCGGGTGCTCACGATCGGCCGGCTCAAGGTGACGGGGGGAGTCCCCGAGCGATTCGGACCATACGTGGTCGAGGGAGGCAGCGCCGTTCTCGACTTCGATGTATTGCCGGGGCAGTCGATCGAAGGGGCGATAACCTACGTCGGGGCAGCCGTGGACCCGCAGAACCGCACGTTTCCGATCGAAGTCTTGCTGGACAACCCGGAAGGACGCCTCAAGCCCCAGATGGTGGCCAACGTCAGGGTCGCGACGGAGACCCTTCGGGAGGTAATCGTCGTTCCGCAGGACGTCGTCCTGCGCACGGAGGATGGGTACGAAGTCTTCGTGGTGGCGGAAGGCCCTGACGGAACGCTCGCGGAGTCGCGGGCCGTAGGTCTCGGACCCAGCTTCCAGAACGAGGTCGTGGTGACTGCGGGGCTGGCGGAGGGAGATCGGCTGATCGTCACCGGCCATCAGATGGTGGACGCGGGTGACCGGGTGCGGGAAGTGGGGGAGGAGGGCGGAAGATGAGCCCGATTCGAAGGTGGTGGCGCCGGTCCAGGAGCAGATCCCGTGACGATGAGCGCCTGGCGTCGGGGAGCGCGGCCGATCGGCTCTTCGAACGAAGAGATCCACTCAAGGAAGATCTCGGCCGCTACAGGACGTTCTGGCTGACGGACTTCGCGGTGGACCATCCGATCAGCGTGTTGACGCTGCTCGTGCTGATCGTAATCGGAGGATTCTACTCGTATCTCACGGTGCCGAAGGAGGCCTCGCCCGACATTACGGTCCCGTTCGTGGCCGTGAGCACGTTCTACTCCGGGGTCGCTCCCGAAGACATCGAGACGCTGATCACGCGTCCCCTCGAGGAAGAACTGAACAAGATCTCCGATATCAAGACGCTCACGTCGCAGTCGGTGGAGAGCGTCTCGAGCATCACGGCCGAGTTCGAGGCCGGGATGGACATGACGGAGGCCCTCCAGCTGGTGCGTGAGAAGGTGGATATCGCGAAGCCGGAGCTTCCCGAGGCGGCCGAAGAGCCAGCAATCCTGGAATTCAACTTCTCCGAGTTTCCGATCATGCAGGTCAACGTGTCCGGCGAGTACAGCCTGGTGCGTCTCAAGGAACTCGCCGAGGACATCCAGGACAGGATGGAACAGATCCCCTCCGTGCTCAGCGTTCAGCTGTCGGGGGGACTCGAGCGCGAGGTCAAGGTCGACGTGGATCTCGGAATGCTGAAGTACTACGGGATCTCGTTCACCGATGTGATAGAGGCCATCGCATTCGAGAACGTGACGGTGCCTGGCGGCACGATCGATGTGGGCGACGTGAAGTACCTGGTCCGCGTGCCGGGGGAATTCGAGTCAACCCAGCCGCTGGAGGACATCGTCGTCGAGGCGGAGGGGAGCCGCCCGATCTACGTACGGGACGTGGCCACGGTGGACTTCGGCTTCAAGGAGCGCGAAAGCTACGCGCGTCTCAACGGGAATTCCGTCGTCACGCTGAGCGTCAGCAAGCGCACCGGCGAGAACATCATCGAGACTTCGGATGCCGTGCGCGCCGTGATCGCCGAGATGGAGGCCGACTTTCCGCCCACGACGCACATCAGCATTACGTCGGACTCGGCCAAGTACGTCCGCAGCATGGTCAGCAACCTCGAGAACAACATCATCTCGGGTCTGATTCTGGTGGTGTCCGTCCTGCTGTTCGTTCTCGGGGTCCGGAACGCCTCGTTCGTGGGGATCGCCATTCCATTGTCCATGTTGCTGTCGTTCAGCGTGATGCAGATCCTCGGCTTCACGATGAACATGGT
>JABDQB010000118.1 GCA_013042495.1 Gemmatimonadota bacterium | reverse complement strand
GGTCGGCGGCGTCTCCGCGGCCCCCGTGGTGGCCCAGGAGGACACGGTGGCCGTGGCCCGGCTCGACACGCTGGCCATCGTGGACAGTTTGCGGGCTGCTGTAGACACTCTACAGGACGCCCATCCGCAGGATTCTCCCGACTCGACCGGTTTCGTCTTCGCGACCCCGGACGGAAAGGGGAGTTTTAGGCTCCGCGCCTCGATCCGCCTGAACGGGGCCTGGGACTTCGACGGCCTGCGCAGCACCGACGTCTTCGACACCTACCAGATTCCGGTGACATCGACCGACCAGTTCGACCAGGCCCGCTTCTTCATGCAGGCTACGCAGAGCCGGTTCGGGTTCGAGCTGAACCGGGATACGGGGAGGGGAATCGTCTTCGGGCGCATCGAGACGGACTTCCGGGGGCAGGGGAACAGTCTGCGTCTCCGACACGCCTACGGAGAGTACTGGCGCTTCCTCGCCGGGCAGACCTGGTCCACGTTCACGGACGTTACGACCCTTCCCGTGACCGTGGACCTCGAGGGTCCGCCGAGCTCGAACTCCGTCCGCACCCCCCAGATCCGGTATACCGTCAGTCCGGCTGAAGGCTGGAACACAGCCTTCGCACTGGAGGCGCCCCAGGTGGACGCCACGGTGACCGACAGCGCGGGGTCCGGCACGGGTACGCTCGCGCAGTTCCAGGGGTTCGGCGACATCGCGGCTCGCGTCCGCCGCAACACGAACTGGGGTCACCTCACATTCTCCACGATCTTCCGCTCGATTACCCTGCAGGACCGGAACTTTGAGACCCAACTCGTCCCCGGTCTCGGATTCCAGCTGTCGGCGCAGATCAAGGTCGACGGCGACGACCAGATCCTGCTCCAGGTGATCGGCGGTCGGGCCATCTCTCGCTTCGTGGGTAGCCTCGGAGGCAAGGGCCTGGACGTGATCCTGAATCCGGTGAGCGGCCAGTGGTCAGCCGTGAAGAGTTGGGGTGGATACGTCACGTACAACCACCGCTGGCGGATCATCGCACCGGGCGTGATCTCGAATTTCACGATCGGCGCTCTGGGTGTGGGGAACGAGGACTTCGAGCCGGAAGACGCGTTCAAGTACTCGTTCTATTTTTCGGCGAACGCGTTCTGGCACATCACGGTAGGCGCCCGGCTGGGCGGCGAGTTGTCATGGGGTCAGCGCGTGAACAAGGGCGGCGAGTCGGGCGACGCGACCCGGCTGTCGTTCGCGGCGTACTTCGACTTCTGACCCCTCTTCAGACGCCCGCTTCTTCTCCCGCCATCGCCTTCTCGAACGCCTGCTCGAGGTCCTTCTCCAGGTCGTCGTAGTCCTCGCACCCGACGGCGATGCGCACCAGGTCGTCCGCGATCCCGGCTTTACGGCGTTCCTCGGCCGACACGCCCGCGTGGGTCATGGAGGCGGGGTGCTCGATCAGGGTCTCGATGCCGCCGAGGCTTACGGCCAGGGTCGCCAGCTCGACGCTGTTGATGAAACGGCGACCGGCCTCGAGTCCTCCCCGAACGCCGAAGCACACGATGGCTCCCGGCCCCCGCATCTGCCGCCTCATCAGGTCGTGCTGGGGGTGGTCCACGAGGCCGGGGTAGTTCACCCACTTCACGGCGGCGTGGCGCTGCAGGTAATAGGCGAGGGCCCGGGCGTTGGCCTGCGCCCGTTCCATCCGCAGGCCCAGCGTCTTGAGGCCTCGCAAGACCAGCCAGGCCTGATGCGGATCCATGGTTCCGCCCAGATTCACGTGCACGGAGCGCAGTCTCTCCAGCACGTCTTCTTGTCGCGCAACGATGATTCCCGCGACCACGTCGGTGTGGCCATTGATGAACTTCGTCATGCTGTGGATCACGACGTCGGCACCGAGCTGCAGCGGGTTCTGCAGGAACGGGGAAGCGAACGTGTTGTCCACGGCGAGGATGGCCCCGGCACGGTGGGCGATGTCGGCGCAGCGAGCGATGTCCGTGAGCTTCAGGGTCGGGTTCGCCGGGCTCTCGATGAAGATCAGCTTGGTGTTGGGACGCACGGCACGGGCCACATTGTCCGGATGGGACGAATCGACGAAGGTCACCTGAACCCCGAACCGCGCGTACTCCGTCTCCAGGATCGTCCTCGTCGGCCCGTATACGCAGTCCGTGACGATGGCGTGGGAATCCTGAGACAGGAAGGTCAGGTAGACCGTGTTGATCGCCGCCATCCCGCTGGCCGCCCCGAGAGCCCCATACCCGTGCTCGAGAAGGGCGATATTCCGCTCGAGGGCCGCCACGGTTGGATTTCCGAGTCGCGTGTATTTGTAGCCGGGCGCCCCGCCGAACCGCTCCGCGCCCTGTTCCGCGTCCGCGAACGCGAAGGTGGAGGACTGGAAGATCGGCGTGCTGACGGCGCCCGTTTCCAGGTCCGTCTGCTGCCCGCCGTGAATGATCCGCGTGTGAGGTCCTGCTCGCCTGACGTCATCCATCGCGCTGTCCTCGGAAGTGCGTTCCGTGTCTGGACCGCGTCAGTACTGCAAGACCTTTGCCGAACTCGTCGGGCGCCGAAAGGTGATGGCCGGTCGCGCCCGCTACCGGACCGGGATACAATATCCGGGCGCCTCACCTGGCGCGCGACTGCGGGCGAAACAAGCGACATCTGACGGAGGCAACTGCGCTCTCGGGCGCTGACGCCTTCGGCCCTTCTACCGGGAGGCGGAGTTGGACGAGCATACCGCTCCGACCAAGCTCACCGGCCGTACGGGCACCTACCCAGAGTTCACGTGGGCGGGTGTCCTGGTGGGCTATGGCATCGGAATCCTCATCGCCGTCAGTATCGGATACCTGAGCCTCAAGCTCGGCTTCTCGATCGAAGGTTCCGAGCTGGCGGCCATTCTCGGCTTCGGGATCCTGCGCGGCATCATGCGCCGCAACAGCATCATCGAGAACAACATCCAGCAGACCCTGGCAAGTGCGGTGAACGGCGCCTCGGCCGGGATGATGTTCTCGGTACCGGCCTTGTTCATTCTCGGAATCACGGACTTCAACTATCCCCTGCTGGTCCTGGGTTGCATAGCCGGCGGCATCCTCGGAATCGCGTTCATCATTCCGCTGCGCAAGCAGATGATCGATTACAACCGACTGGCGTTCCCGGGCGGGATCGCCACGGCGGCCGTGTTGAAGTCGCCGGGGGCCGGAATCCACAAGGCATGGTTGCTGATGGGGGGAGCCGTGGTAGCGGCCGTGGCCCACTTCATCAGCCTACAGACAGGGGTCGAGAACTACGATCTCGGCATCGTGCTCGGGCTCCCCGAGTACATGAACGGGATCTGGTACCTGTCCTTGCTGACCGTGGGGGTCGCCTTCCTGGCCGGCAAGGGCGGCTTCTTCTTCATCGTCGGTGGCTACGTGTGCTACTGGTTCCTGGCCCCGATCATGAGCGCCACGGGAATCCTACCCGACGCCGCCACCCTCCAGGCCTCGGGCACGGGAATCGCCGACTACCTGCGTCTAAACCTGTTTCGGCCCACCGGCATCGGGATGCTGATCGGGGGAGCCCTGATGGGGATCGTGCTCGCTCTGCCACTCGTCGTGAGCGCGATACGAAGTATGCGGGACGCGGCGAAGTCCCGCTCCGAGATCTCGCAGGACGAGCTTCCGATCCAGATACTCTACATGGGCGTCGCAGCGGCATTCGTCGTCCTCGCGATCATCGCGTGGACCGCCGTGGCCGAAGTCGGCCTGGTGCGGGGCCTCACCATGGCGCTCCTCGGGACGCTGTGGATCTGGGTGGCCGGCGTGGTTCTCTCGGAGTGCATCGGGCGGACGAACTGGTCGCCGCTCTCCGGGATGACCCTGATCGGCGTGACGCTCATGATTCTCGTCACCAGCGGTATCGGGGATCGTGGGTCGATCATCGCTTCGGTGACCGTCGGTGCGGCCATGTGCGTGGCAATGGCCCAGGCGACCGATCTGATGCTGGACTTGAAGACGGGCTACCTGGTCGGTGCTATCCCCAAGCAGCAGCAGAAGGCACAGTTCCTGGGTACCTGGATCGGGCCGATCATCATCATGGGCTTGATCATCGTACTTCACCAGGCGTATACGCTCGGCAGCGACGCACTGCCGGCGCCACAGGGACAGGCCCTGGCCAGTGTGGTGGAGGGAATTCTCGGCGGAGACGTCCCACGCGACAAGTACATCACGGGAGCCGGGCTCGGGGCCCTGCTCAGCGCGAGCGGGATCGGGGGACTGGGGGTCCTCGTTGGTCTTGGCTTCTACCTGCCCTTCAACATCGTGCTCACGTACACGATCGGGACCCTGCTCCGCGTGTTCTCTGACTGGAAGCTCGGAAAGCTGTGGAGCGAGGACGTAGGCATTCCGATCGCCGCCGGCCTGATTGTCGGAGAGGCGTTGATCGGGGTGGTATACTCGCTGTTCATCGTGTTCGGGTGAGGAGGGCGACATGAGTCTGAGATACTTCGGATACCTGCTCATCACGGTCGGCTTCCTCGGTGGATCCCTCGAGGTCGTCCGCCGGGTTGAGGGCGTGAACGCGTCCGCCTTCCTGGTCTGGCTGGCGATCGGGATCGTCGGTGTGATCGTCGCCCAGCGGGCCCGCAAGGCGGAGGCGACGGACGTCGAAGTCATCACGACCAACGTGCGGGCGATCGAATCGAGCCTGGAGGCACTTTCGGCAGAAGCCGCGAAGCTGAACGCCGAGAAGGCCGACATCAACGTCTACGATCTCCGTCATCGAATCGATGAGCGGTTCATGGCCGACCTGGTCAAGTTCGTCGACGCTCGCGAGAGCATCGCTCACAGCTACGGCCTGAAAGCCTATGCGGAAGTGATGAACCGGTTTGCCGCCGGGGAAAGAGCCATCAACCGGGTCTGGTCCGCCTCGACCGACGGGTACATCGACGAGACGTCCAACTACCTGGAGAAGGCCGCGACGTACTTCGAGGACGCGCTGGTGACGTTCCAGACAATCAAGGCGACCGGCGGACTGACCATGCAGGAGCCCCGGACGACGGTCTGATCGCCCGGGTCGTCCGCTACGCGCCCAGCTTGTCCGGGTTCAGCTCCGCCAGCTCGGGCAACACGAACGTGCCGTCCTTACGGATCAGCACGTCGTCGAACCACACCTCGCCTCCGCCGTACTCGGGTCTCTGAATCAGGACCAGGTCCCAGTGGATCTGGCTCCGGTTTCCGTTGAAGGCCGTGTCGTAGGCGTTCCCGGGCGTGAGGTGCATGCTGCCCGCGATCTTCTCGTCGAACAGGATGTCCTTCATCGGCTCCAGGATGTGCGGGTGGAAGCCGAGCGAGAACTCCCCGATGTACCGTGAGCCCTCGTCCGAGTCGAGTACCTCGTTCAGGTGCTCCGTCGCCGTGCTGCGCGCCTCGACGATCTTGCCCTGCTCGAAGCGGAAGAACACGTCCTCGTGGGTCACGCCCTGGTAGATCGTCGGCGTGTTGTACTGGATCGTCCCCTCGATACTGTCCTTCACCGGGGCCGTGAAGACCTCGCCATCCGGGATGTTACGCTTCCCGTCGCAGGGCATGGCGGGGATGCCCGCGATGCTGAACCGCAGATCCGTGCCCGGGCCCTTGATGTGAACACGGTCGGTGGCTTCCATCAGCGCGCGCAGCGGCTGCAGCGCCTCTGACATCCGCTCGTAGTCCATCGTGCAAACGCGGAAGTAGAAGTCCTCGAATTCCTCGGTCGAGCGCTCGGCCAGCTGGGCCATGGAAGGGTTCGGCCACCGCAGCACGACCCACCGGGTGTCCGAAACCCGGATCTCCATGTGAACCCGCTTCCAGATATAGCGCTCGTACAACTTCTGCTTCTCCTGCGGGACGTCGGAAAGTTCGGAGACGTTGGGGGCGCCGCGCACGCCGATGTAGGCGTCGACCCCTTTCATGTACGTTTCCTCGGAAGCGGCCATCAGGTCGAGCTGAGCCTCCGTGGCGCCGAGCAGGAGCCGACGAAGAACCTCCTTGCTCTTCAGGAGCACGTTGGGCACGACTCCGGCCTCGTGCGCCACGCGGACGAGTTCTTTCGTGAACGCAGCAGGCGTGTCGATCGCCTCGATCAGCACCTTTTCGCCCGCCTGGAGCTCGCAGGAATAGTGAATCAGGGTTTGGGCAAGCTTGGTGAATCGGGGGTCGGTCATCGTTTCGTCGCTCGGTTGCATACGGTTAAACTCGGCCGTCGGCGGGGGCATGACGACGCTCGAGAGTCCGAAGATTGTGCGGGTTCAGGGACGGTGGGGCAATGGGCCGTCCGGACTCCCGGGTGCGGTCCGGCCGGCTCAGTCGGTCCGGCCGCTCTTCCCGGCGCAACTCCGAGTCACGGCGCTTCGGGGAAGAAGAACTCCGCGATGCTCTCACCGATGTCGACGCCGTTGGCGTTGTCCGGTTCGGTGAGCCACCAGTGACCCGTACCGTCGATCACGTCCAGGCGCACGGGGCCTTTCCCTGCGCACCCGTCCCACCGTTGCGCATGCACCGTCGGAAGCCCGGTGGCGCCGGTCGGGTAATCCCACTCGACGGGCGTGCCATCGCACCGGCCATGCGCGCGCCACAGTTCCGCCAGCTCGCCGATGGACATCGTGTTCGGGCCTCCATCGATGGGTGCCACGAAGTCCTGGAGCGCGTGCACGATCATCACGGTCGGTCTCGATCTGGAGCAGAAACCGTCGAAGTCGTCCCGGGCCCCGGCTGCGACCGGAGCGATGCCTCGCACCGGCGAGTTCGGCGCGCAACCCAGGTAGTTGATGAAGAAACCGCCCATCGAGAAGCCGGTGGCGTACACGCTGTCGGGATGGACGGCGTAGGTCTCGCTCGTCCAACGGATCATCTCACGCGCGAAGTCGATTTCCTCGAACCCGTCCCGGCCGTCGTTCTCGCACCCGGGGCAGGGGATCGGGAAGAAGCCGTCCGACGCGTCCGGGTAGATGACCGCGAATTCACGCGAGTTGGCGATCCAGTCCAGCCCCGTCGCCTGCCGCATGAGCTCCGCGTCCATGCCTGAGCCATGATATGCGAGGAGCAGCGGAACCCGTCGCTCGTGATCGTAGCTCAGCGGCAGGTGACCGATGAACGATCGTTCCCGGCCGGCGAAGGTGAGGGTCTCGGCGAACTCGCGGCGGCCGTCCCATTCGGGCAGTTCGGGCAGCTCTCCTCCGCCGGGATCGGATGGGGCGTCATCGGAGCACCCCGAGATGAAGAGGACACAGACCGCCAGGGCGAACGCGGAAAAGCGGGTATTTCGAGCCATGGCCCCTGATACAGGCGTGTCGCGCGTTGGTTTCCCCCTCGCCCGGGGTCCTCGCGGTCGGTGGCGATGCCCCGGCTTCCGGGACATCTTGCATCGGTGCCCGATCGGCCGGAACTCACCCATCACGCTGAGAATCCGATGAGATCTTCCCGCTTCATAGCCTTCGCAGCCACACTGGCCGTCCTGGCGTCGGTACTCATGCCTCGTGCCGGCCTCGCCCAGGAGGAAGCCTTGCGCAAGAAGGTCCTCCTGATCGGGCTGGACGGCGTGCGGGTGGACATCATGGCCGTGGTCGATACGCCCGTGATCGACTCGCTGGCGGCCGCCGGGTTCTTCTCGGACGAGGCGAAGACCCGCGTACGAACGGTGAGCGGCCCAGGCTGGTCGAGCATGGTTATCGGGGCGCGGACCGACAAGCACCGGGTGGACAGCAACAACTTCGAAGGCAACGAGTACGCGACGTATCCCGATTTCCTGACCCGGATCGAACGCGAAAAGCCGGAGCTCAACACCTTCGCGGTGACGGACTGGCCGCCACTGGGGACGACCGACTCCGGCGGCCCCCTGTTCGGTGATGAAATCGACGTGAAGATCACCTTCGATGGCGAGGCGGACGGCTACCGACTGGCAGACTCGCTCAGCGTCGAGACGGCGGTCCGCGAGCTGCGTGATACGCAGGTGGACGCGGCGTTCATTTACCTGGGAGACATCGACGTAGTGGCCCACGAAACGAACTCGCGATCGCCGCAGTACAAGGCGGCCATCGAGTGGGCGGATACTCGAGTGGGGATCCTGCTGCAGGCTCTCCGCGAGCGGCCGACGTACGACCAGGAAGACTGGCTCATCCTGATGAGCACGGACCACGGCCGTAACGATGCCGGCGGTCACGGGGGGAAC
>JABDQB010000116.1 GCA_013042495.1 Gemmatimonadota bacterium | reverse complement strand
TCCCTCCTGCGTTTCCTCTCCGCTGACCCCCGGTTTCGCCCCGATGAGAACAGGACAGGGCGAGCGGTGCAGCACCCTCCACACAGTGGCTCCCACGACCTGACGTCCAAAGCCTGCGTGTTCGCCGCGCCTGCCCATCACCAAGAGATCGGCATTGCCGGCACGGTCCAGGATAGCGTCTTCGGCGACGCCAATGTCCGCGCGCCGACCGACCAGCGAGGCTCCGAGCGAGCTCGCGGTCCGAGAGCAGTCATCGAGAATCGCGTCCGCCCGCTCGCGGTAAAGCCTCATGAGCTCGGGCTGAAACGGCCGACCCGTGACTTCACCCCAAAGCGGCGCGAGGGTCTCCACGGCAGGTCCTTCGACCACCCGCACGTCAACGACGGAAACGGCGGTAACCTCTGAATCGAGCGCCGCGGCGATCCGCAGTCCGAGGCGTCCCGATGATTCCGCCTCGGCCGACCCGTCGAGGGCCACGACGATTCGATCGAACACTACTGACCTCCTGCTACTTCAGGTGGTGTCCACCGTCGACTCGTATCACCTCCCCGGTCACGTAGACCGCCCGATCGAGGAAGAGAACAGCGATCGCCACATCGTCCGGGGATCCGATGCGGCCGAGAACGGTTCGCGCGGCGGCCGCGCTCTCCGCCTCTTCGGAGTCGTCGGACTCGGGCAGCAGGACGGGGCCCGGAGCCACGGCGTTGACCCGAATCTCCGGCGCCCAGGCCCGAGCCAATCCGCGCGTCACGCTCACGAGAGCCGCCTTGGTGGCGACATACGGAACGTACGATGGCCAGGCCTCGTCGGCTCCCGTGTCGGTGAGGTTCACGATGCTCGATCCAGCCCCCATTCGGCGAGCCGCTTCCTGGCAGCACTGGAAGGCGGCCCGGACGTTGACCGCAAACACGTCGTCCCATTCGGTCGTCGAGACAGTGCGCGCGTCATGTCGCGGGAAGATGGCGGCACCGTTCACCAGCAGGTCCAAGCCTCCGAACTGATCGTCGATTTCCTCGAACATGCGAACGATGTCCTCGGGCCGGCCGAGGTCGGCCCTCACGGCCGCCGGCCGACCTCCCATCCTCTTGAGATCCCGCACGGTAGCGGCCGCTTCGCGCTGGGAGGTTCGATAGTGGACGGCCACCCGATAGCCGGCTTTTCCCAGCGTCAGGCAGATCGCCCGGCCGACACGCACGGCTCCACCGGTCACGAGTGCGCGCCGCCCCGGCTTCTCGGTGATTTCTGAATCGAGACCCACTCAGGACTCCACGAAAAGAGACTTCGACGGGGGAGGCGTCCGGCTGGCCCCGGACCGTTTGCGTAAAACCTAGTGCCTCAGAGCCGTACTCCCAAGCGGCTGCTCGGGCGGTTCAACTGTCGTGCGGAACGTTTACGTCCGGCTGGAACTCGGGTGGGGCGATCGACTTCACGCGCACCGATTTCGCGGGAATCCCGACATTCACGTGGTACGGTCGCACGTCTCGGGTTGCCAGAGCCCGCGCTCCCACCACTCCGTGGGTTCCGAGGTGCACTCCCGCCAGCACTACCGCGCCACACGTAATGCGAACGTCGTCCCCGATCACCGTGGGAACGCAGGTGACCTCGTTGATCTCGTTGATCGAATGAGTGTGGCTGAACACCGCGGCATAGTCCGAAATCGAAACCCGATCGCCGATCGTGATGCCTCCACGGTCGTCAAGATGCACGTTACGGTGGATCACCACGTCGTCACCTACCTCCAGGTTGTACCCATAAGACACCTCCACGAAATGGAATGCCTTGAAGTTGCGTCCGACACGCTTGAACACGTACGGCGCCAGAAGCCTCCTGAATCTCACTCCCAGGTCCACGTTCGCGCCGAGCGGAGAGCGGTCGAACATCTGCCAGAGCCAGATCAGTGCTTTCCTCTCGTAGTAGCGTTCGGGATCGATGTCCCGATAATACTCCGGCTCGAGCGTCGTACTTCTGGGGTCCAGGTTCGCGAGAGCAGCCCGAGTGGCGGACGGAAGCCGGGATTCGTCGACGTCCGCCCCCAGGGAAGGAAAGTAGATCTGCTTCAGCAGGTCACGGACGACGGCGTTCCGGTCACGATCCCCGTCCTCGAGCGCAGCGCCCGTTTCGCGAAGCCACGCATCGTACAGGTCCGCGGATTCCCTGGACGTCGCCACCTCTCGCAGCGGAAGAAAAGTCACCCAGCACCTCCGTTCGTAGATGCAGTAGCCTCCGCGCAGAGCGGGAGGTCGATGGAATGCCGGCCTTTGCCGACCCATCCATCATGGTCAGGTTTCTCATCCAGCGGAATCCCGGGTGGTCCCCGCTTGGATGGGCACGCCCCCCTCGACTCCCCTCGCGCAACGGCAGCCAGCGGGTGCAGGTTCCCCCTGGGGCACCGCCGGTCGAACGGAGGCTGCGTTGACCTGGGCACTGCCTGGCTGAAACTTTCGCCACGCGGGCACGAAGTATGAAAGGCAGGTGGGAGTGCCCTGGCGTAACGAAAGCGAGGAAGCGATGAACGAGATACTTCGCAAGGAACTCTGGCGGAAGCTGGAATCTTTGCCGGATGACAAGGCGTATCAGGTCCTGGATTACATCAACTACCTGCAGTCGCAATATGGCGCAAGCGATTCGCGGTCCGGCGGGTTCCAACGCTTCGGTGAGATCTTCCAGGATACGATGCGGAAGCGTAAGGTGCCGGCCACGGCTCTCAAGGAGACCATGAAGGTAATGGGCGCTGCAGACCGTGTACTGGGTGCTTTTCGCGATGCGGGCCGTGAGTTCCTGGTCGAGCTCGAGGGAGGAAAGGCCGAGCCGGGTGCTCCCGAGAAACAGGACGATCCCCCCAGGTCCAGGGAGATAGCGGTCGACGACTAGGCGGTCCGCCGCCCGCCCATTCTTCGGATCCTCTGATTCCCGTCCGCGGCGCGGGGATCCCGACTCCCGGTTGACGGTACTACCGGCGTGCTCTACCGTTTCAGATTCACTGCGGCAGTCGTCCTCTCCAGGGGCGCCGCACACCGAGCGGCAGAGCGCATCCTCGGGAAGCCGCGTGCACCCGGTGCAACGGGATACCTAGCGGACTCACAGCCATGAACGAAACACGAATGATACGGGAAGCGCTGACGTTCGATGACGTGCTCCTCGTTCCGCGTCGTTCTCGGGTCCATCCTGCCGACGTATCGATTTCCACGCGGTTCACCCGGGCCACTCGGCTGAGCGCTCCCCTCGTGTCTGCAGCCATGGACACCGTCACGGAACACCGGATGGCCATTGCCATGGCCCGCGACGGCGGGATGGCGATCATTCACAAGAACATGCCGGTCGAAGCCCAATGCGGGCAGGTGGACCGGGTCAAGCGTTCCGAGAGCGGGATGATCCTGGACCCGATCACGCTCGGACCGGACGCCAGCCTCAGAGAGGCCGTCGCAATGATGCGCGAGTTTTCCATCAGCGGGGTGCCGATCGTGGAGGCCGGCGGTCAGCTCGTGGGAATCCTCACGAATCGCGACCTGGTGTTCGAGACCGATCTCGACCGACCGGTCCGCGAGGCAATGACACACGACGGCCTTGTCACGGCTCCCAAAGGCACGTCTCTGGAAGAAGCTGAGGAGATTCTGCGGCGGAACAAGATCGAGAAGCTGCCGGTTGTGGACGCGTCGGGGTCGCTGTGCGGCCTGATAACGGTCAAGGACATCTTCAAGCGCCGGGCCCACCCGAACGCGTCCAAGGACGACCATGGACGTCTCCTCGTGGGCGCGGCGGTGGGCGCTGCCCGCGAGGACCTGGAACGGGCCCGGGAGCTCGTTGCGACCGGGTGCGATGTCATCGTCATCGACTCGGCCCATGGGCACTCGCAAGGTGTCTTGGACGCCGTCGTTCGAGTCCGGGAAGCTCTCCCCGACGTGCAGCTGGTCGCCGGCAACGTGGCCACCGAGGACGGGGCGCGAGAGCTCGTCGAGCGCGGCGTGGACGCCGTCAAAGTTGGGATCGGTCCGGGTTCCATCTGTACGACTCGGGTCGTGACCGGCGTCGGGGTGCCGCAGATTACCGCCATCATCGATGCCGTTCGGGGTGCTGGAGAGGTTCCGGTGATCGCGGATGGCGGGATCAAACAGTCCGGTGACATCGTAAAGGCGCTGGCGGCAGGCGCCTCCACCGTCATGCTCGGCTCGATGCTTGCAGGTACGGAGGAGAGTCCTGGCGAAGCATTCTTGCTGGAAGGCCGGAGATTCAAGCTGATTCGGGGCATGGGCTCCCTGTCGGCGATGGAGGAAGGCTCCGCGGACCGCTATTTTCAGGAGTCTACGGAGAGACGGAAGCTGGTTCCGGAGGGAATCGAGGGCAGGGTTCCGTACAAGGGCCCCGTGGCCGATACGCTGTATCAGCTTCTCGGCGGTCTGCGAAGCGGTATGGGATATTGCGGCGTTTCGACGGTCGAAGAACTGCAGACCGAATCGGATCTGGTGAGGATCACGACCGGTGGACTGCGGGAGTCGCACCCACACGATGTGGTCATCACGCGTGAGGCACCGAACTACCGGTTGTAACAGGAGGGACTCATGGAGGGGACGCGGAGCGGTCTGGGGACATGGTTGAGGCTGGCGTGCCTGCTCGTCCTCGTGGGGGCGATGGCTGGTTGCAGTTCCCACGCGGAGCCGGTTCCCATGAGCCCTGCGATAGCGTCCGCTCCACCCGCGGCCCCGGAGCCAGCTTCGCAGGCTGACGCGGCGGCTCTCGCCGAGGCCGAGGCGGAGGGGGTCGATGCCGCCCGCCTGGCTGACGCCCAGCGCGAAGCCGAGGAAGTCGTGGACAGTCTGGACGAAGTAAACCGGGAGGAGTTCTATCTCCTCTTTGGTGCGGACCCGCTCGGACTCAGCACGAATCCGGCCAACGCGGCTCGCTACGAGATCCCCCTCGAAACCAACGAAGCCGTCGACCGGTGGATCGAGTTCTTCGCGGTAAGAGCCCACGATCGGTTCGCCACGTACCTGGCGCGGGCGGGGCGCTATGAGGACATGATTCGGAGTCGACTTCGCGCCGCGGAGCTTCCTGAGGACCTGCTCTACCTGGCCATGATCGAGAGCGGGATGAATCCGAATGCCTACAGCCGGGCGCACGCCGCGGGCATGTGGCAGTTCATTCGCGGGACGGGGCGACGGTACGATCTCCAGATCGACTACTGGGTGGATGAAAGGCGAGATCCGTACAAGGCGACGGACGCGGCCATCGCCCATCTCGGAGACCTGTACGAGGACTTCGGGTCGTGGTACCTGGCGGCGGCCGCCTACAATGCCGGGGCCGGCCGGGTGAGCCGAGGCATCAAGCGGACAGGATCGACAGACTTCTGGGACCTGGCAGATGCCAGGGTGCTGAGAAGCGAGACGAGGAACTACGTGCCGAAGCTCATCGCTGCGGCGATCATCGCCAAGAATCGCGCGAAATATGGTTTCGATGACGTCGTGCCGATGACACCGGTCGACTTCGAAACGGTTCAGGTTCCCGACGCCACCAGTTTCGACGTTCTCGCCGATGCCGCAGGCGTCACCGAGGACGACATCCGCCTTCTCAACCCGCACTACCCCAGGCGGGTGACGCCACCCAATCAGGCGGTCGAGGTCCGGCTGCCGGTCGGCACAAGCCAGCGGTTCACGGTGGCGTACGCAGAGGTCCCGCCTTCGGAACGGGTGACGTGGCTCGAGCACCGCGTTCAGCGCGGAGAGACGCTCGGCCACATCGCCGGTCGGTACGGCACGAACGTGAGCGCGATCCGCGCCGCCAACAACTACGTGAATCCCAAGCGTCTTCAGATCGGCCAGCGCCTCATCATCCCCCGGTCGGGGGCGGCTCCGACGCGGGTGGCCAGCGCGGCACCGGCTGGAGGAGCAACCGTGTCCGGCTCAGGACCGCTCACGGTGACGGTTCAGAGGGGAGACACGCTCTGGGACATCAGCCGGCGCTACAACGTGACCACGACGCAACTGATGCAGATCAACGGCTTGAACTCCAGTCGAATTCACCCCGGGGATCGGATCACTGTTCGGCGGTGAGGCGGTTTGAGGGACACGGCTTAGCAGCCGTCAGACGGCCTCCCAGTGTTGTCACACGCTAATCGTGTTGGGTGCGCCGCGGCACGATCGTGCGCCCGTTCCGCGGCGGTCCCGCAATGGGGTACACGACGGCCTTCTCAGCTTCTGTATCCTTCATCGCGTTGCGCGGATCGACTACCAGGGAGGCGTGGCGCCCCACGAGCTCGTAGTCAACGTCAGTGTGATCCGTGGCGACGATGACCAGGTCGGTGTCGTCGAGTCGCCCTGCCGTGAGTTCTACCGACATGAGGTCACCCGACTCGAGGCCCAGTCCGGGCACGAATGGATCGTGGTACTCCACCTCTGCGCCCCGCTGCCGCAGTAGCGCGATGACGTCCAGGGCCGGGCTTTCACGCGTGTCGTTCACATCGGGCTTGTAGGCGACGCCCAGCACCAGCACACGGCTGCCGTTAACGGATTTGCGAACCGAGTTGAGCGCCTCGGCCGCCCTTCGTATCACGTACAGGGGCATCTCGGCGTTCACCTCGGCCGCGAGCTCGATAAACCGCGTCCTGTACTGCAGCGTCTTCATCTTCCACGCCAGGAACAGGGGGTCGATCGGAATGCAGTGCCCGCCGAGTCCGGGCCCGGGAAAGAACCGCATGAAGCCATACGGCTTGGTGGCCGCCGCGTCGACGACCTCCCAGACGTCAATCCCCAGCCGGTCGGAAATCACGGCCATCTCGTTCACGAGGCCGATATTGACCGCCCGGAACG
>JABDQB010000112.1 GCA_013042495.1 Gemmatimonadota bacterium | reverse complement strand
ACCGTCTTCGTTCCCGACCTCTCGTTTCGTACGCACGCGGATCTTCCGGCCCGCGTCGACCGGTATCGGGAATTCGCGGAGGCCCTGGCCGAGCGACATGCGCCAAAGGCCTTTCGTGCCGGGCATTCGTATGGCGGCTTCCTGGCCCTTCTCGGTTCCGTCCCCGCGATCGCGCTTTCGCCCCTCATTCCCCTGAGGGTCGGCCTGGGGAGGAAATTCGGGCGAGCGGTTCGGCTCCAGCTCAGGGAATACCTGGGTTTCGAAGGCCGAAAGGGGGCAGGATGGGCGTGGAGCATCCTGAGGGACTACGCCGGCACTGCGATCCGCCGTCCGGCCAGTCTCTTCCCGACGGTATCCGAGACCCTCCACTGCATCGCGAACTCGTTTCGGCCCACTGCTCCGAGGGCACATATCGTCCTGGCCGAGTTCGACCGGCTGTACCTGCCGGTAGAGACCGAGAGCTTCGTGGCTCGGTCCGGTAGGGAGGCTGTGGTGGTGCGACGAGTTCCCCGTGGACACGGCTGGCCAGTCACGCACCCCGAGCTGCTGGAAACGGAAGTAGTGGAGGCCGTTCGAGCCACGCAGGCGGCCTGAGGAGAGCCGCGGCAGATACCAGCCGGCGGCCGTCCGCCTACATCGAGTTGATGCCCAGGGAGAGCGAGAGGCGCTGGAAGCTCTCTTCCGTGCCGGTCGTCTCGAGGTCTCCCCGACTTCCAATTTCGACGCCGAAGTCCAGGGCGGCTCTTCCGCCCGCGATCCGTGCTCCGAAACCGAACGTGAACGCGGATTCGCTCAGCTGCTCGAAGTCGCCACCGTAGAACGGAAGGTCCGTATACCGATAGCCCGCGCGCAGCGGGATCGGGAGGCCAACGAGCCTGACGCCCAGATATTCGAGACCGCCTCCCGCCCACATGACATCCGCCGATTGCGTGTCGAATAGACGGAAGTTGGTGCCCGACCATCCCTTCCAGCCCCCAGCCGCCGCCAGCATCAACTTCTGCGTCAGGACGACGCTGCCACCGATCGCTACCTCTAGCGGCATGTCGAACGTCTGGGTCCCGATCGCGATCCCGAACGTGTCCTTCTCGGCCTTGAGCTGTGTGTACGAGGTGATGGCAGCTGAGACGATGCCGCGCCGGCCGATCTCGCCCGTGAGACCCGCCCGAAAACGCCACCCGCTGAACGCCCAGCGAGCGTCGCCGAGTGCTCCGCCGATCTGGTTCGACGGATCGCCGACCGCCGGATCGAAGGTCCTCCGGAATACCTGGCGAAGGCTGCCCGTCAGCGCGCTGCCTTCCACTCCCAGTCCAAGGGGACCCAGGCGATAGGCCACACTCAGCCCTACCGAGCTGACTCCACCGTCATGCTGCCGGCTCTCGAGATACGGATAGTCCCCAAACCCGGTGCGCAGGGTGTCCGCGAGCAGGACGTCCCAGTCCTGATCGAGCTCTGCGTTCACGTTCAGTCCGAACCGCCATTGCTGGTACGGAAGCACACCCTGCATCACTACGAACCGGCTGCGTCCCGTCGACTGCTCGCCTTCGATCGTCTTCAGTTTCACGCTCTCCGGGCCCAGCGTGCCACCGATCGCCGGATTGGAGAACATGGTCAGGTCCGCCGGATTCCGTGACGAAAACGAGCCTCCGTACAGACCGATTCCCGTTCCACCCAGGGCGGCGGCACGCGCATCGAGCGGCTGCACGGGATAACCGAGTCCGAGGTCCGTCGTCGGTGTCTGCGCATGGAGTGGCCCTGACACGGCCAGCGGGGAGACGGCAACCGCCACCGCCGCCGCACGCGCCGCGTTCCACAGCCGAGAGCGTCCTTCGCGCGTCGCGCTCATGGCAGCAGGAAGGAGGGATTGGGGGTAAACAGGAGGCGGACGACCGGCCGCAGTCCCGGTCCGTCCTCGCGGGAGAAGAACTCCCAGAATCCGAATTGCCGATTCTCCGGAACGGGCACGATTCCCACGCGAAGGGGCGGAAGAGAATCGAACGGTGCCTGCGACCACAATCGCACGAGCGAAGTGATGTCGTACTGCATGGTATTCCCCGAGGCCAGCGAGTCCGGACTGAGCAGCTCAAGGGCTCCGAGAGTCGATCCGATCGGCGTCTTCTCGCCAAACACGAACGGGTCCGCGAGCAGCCGGACGGCCTGTGCCGAGATGGCAGCCCGCAGGGGGTACGGTTCGGCCGGAGCCCCGGTCGGCCGAAATTCGATCGCGGCGCGGTTGATCGTCGACCCTCGCAGTCGGATGAAGCCAAGGCTGTCCGGCAGTTCGAAGTCCAGGTAGTACCGGGCCGCAGGCAGACCGGCGAGCCGAAGGCGGGTCGTCGGCGACGGTGTCGGCGGATCGTAGATGAAGGTGCCGGGCGTCGTGCCACGGACCACCGATACCACCGTGTCGATGCCCTCTGGGACCGCGCCCGCCACCAGCGCAATCCTGCTCGCCCGTATCGTCCCTCCCGGTCCCGTCAGCACCACCGCGATCCCCGGCTCCCCGTCAGAGTCCCGCCACGCGGTCAGCAGCGAGTCTGCGTTGCCGACCAGCGGCACCACGGCACTGTCCGGAAGCAGTCCGAGCGAATCGGCTTCGAATCGGAACGTGTTCGAGCCCAGGAGTGTCCCGAGATCACCCCCGGGTGTGGCCCACGCCTCGCCTTCCCTGGCTTGCTGCCAGGTCGCCTCGTCCGCATCGAAGCTTCGCGACAGCGACCAGACGGTGAGTTCGACGTCCTCGCCCGGCAGCTCCGTCTGAAGAGTGTCGATCGACAGGCGAACGGCTGCGCTCGCAAAGCTGTCGACCGCTACGCGAACCGTGTCTACGAACAGGGAGTCCGGAAGAGTACTGAAGCGGCCGAGGGGCCTGGACCGCAGATCCTCCCGGTCCGATACCAGGCTGAAGGACGCCGAACTCGGCAGCACGAATCCCCAGTATGTGGTGTCCCGCCAGGACGGTAGCTCACCCGCTTCAAAGACCATTTCGACCGTCGGCGTGGACACACCCGGCGCCGTCTGGGAGTTCTCGGCGAAGAACGAATCCTCGGTGCACGCCGATAGGCTTACCACCGCGGAATACAGCAGAAGAAACAGGGCACACTTGCGGTTCAAGAGTGCCTCTCCGGGCCCATGTCCGCCCCGTCTTCGTCCGCCGGGACGTGCTCCTCGAGCCGGAACTGTGCGGGGAGCAACTGCTGAAGGGTCCAGCTCTCGAGCTTTCCGTCTGATCCCTCGCTGATGACCTCCAGGTCGGGGCCGAATTCCGCCAGGGCCTGGCGGCACGCCCCGCACGGAGGCACCGGCTCGACGGACGTGGAGCAGACGTAGACCCGCGACAGGGTCCGTTCACCGGCTGTCACCGCTGCTCCGATCGCGACCCGCTCGGCGCACATGGTCACCGAGAACGAGGCGTTCTCGACGTTGCAGCCAGCGTACACCGCACCTTCGGCGGTTTGGACGGCCGCACCCACCCGGAACTCCGAATACGGCGCGTACGCCACCTCCATGGCACGGCGGGCCGCCGCCCGCAGTTCCCGCGTTCTCTTGTCAGAAGCCATCTCTTATCGTTTCGAGAGCCGCGAGGACCAGGTCCTCGTCAGCGTCCGCATCGCCGTAGTCGAGCTCCACGCGGGCCAGCCTGGGGCCCAGACCCGTCAGGATCTCATAGTCGATCGTACCGCACTGCCGGGCCATCTCCTCCAGCCCGATGCGCGCCCCTCCGTCCTTCCCGAGTATCGTGGCGACGTCCCCCGGCCGAACGTCATTCCGACCCGTGACATCGACCACGACGGTATCCATACACACGACCCCCCGAAACGGTGCCTCCACCCCGTGGATCAGAGCCCGACCCGTGTTCGAGAGCTCCCGGCGGAGCCCATCGCCATAGCCGATCCCGAGCGTCGCCAGTCGTGCGGCGCGCGGAGCCGTCCACGTGGCCCCGTAGCTGACGGTCGTTCCCGCCGCCACATCCCTGACGGCGAGCACGCGGGCGCGCACGGACACCACTCGAGATGCCGCGGGCTCCCAGGCCCCCCCACCGTACAGATAGATGCCGGGTCGCACCAGATCGGCCTCCACGCCGGCGTGCAGCAGCGCTCCAGCGCTGTTTGCGGCGTGCACCAGGCCCGGGTCTACCCCGGCTGCCCGCATCACTCGCAGCGCCTCCCCGAGGCGGACCCACTGGGTCTCCGTCGCGTCGCCAGGACGGTCGGCGGAATGGAAGTGGGACATGGTCCCGGTCAACCGCGCTCCCCCGGCTTCCAGGACGGCGGCCAGTTCGGGCACCCACTCGGCCGCCTGGTCCCAGCGCAGACCCCACCGGCCCATACCCGTGTCCACCTCCAGGTGGACGGAAAGGGGTTCCGTTCCGGTATGCGCGGCACAAGCACGGAGCGCCTCGAGGCCGGGAACTGCCGGCTCGAGGC
>JABDQB010000108.1 GCA_013042495.1 Gemmatimonadota bacterium | reverse complement strand
AGGAAGAACCGGGCACGAAGGCCGAAGCCTTCGCGGCCGGTGCGAACGACTACATTGTGAAGCTTCCGGACGAGCGCGAGCTGGTCGCACGGATTCGCCACCACTCCAGCGGATATCTCTCCCGGATCGAGCGCGCCGGCGCCCAGGAGCAGCTCCGGGCCAGCCATGAGGCCCTCAAAAGCGCAAACCAGGACCTGCAGCTCCGCAACCGTTTCATCGAGGAGACTTTCGGCCGCTACCTCGACGACGGTGTGGTGGAGGAGCTGCTCCACGACCCCAAGGGCCTCGAGATGGGCGGCGAGAAGCGCATCGTGACGATCCTCATGACGGATCTCAGGGGCTTCACAGCGTTGAGCGAGCGGCTGGAGGCGGAGCAGGTCGTCCGGCTCTTGAACATATACCTCGGCGCCATGGCCGACGTGATCACTCGCCACGAAGGAATGATCAACGAGTTCTTCGGCGACTCGATCCTGGCCATCTTCGGCGTACCCCTCGTGCGTGACGACGACGCCATGCGGGCGGTCGCGTGCGCCCTCGACCTGCAGCGTGCCATGCCCGACGTGAACGAAACGCTGCGAAGTGCGGGACTGCCGGAGGTCGAGATGGGCATCGGACTGAATACGGGACCGGTCGTGGTCGGCAACATCGGTTCGGCTCGCCGCGCGAAGTACGGCGTGGTCGGGAGCCACGTGAACCTCGCGGCCCGAATCGAAGGGACTACTGTGGGGGGCCAGGTGCTCGTCTCCGACGCCACGCTCAAGGAATGCGGGAGCTCCCATCTTGTCGTGGGGGAGGAGTTCGCAATCCTGGCGAAGGGGTTTCGAGACCCTATCATCGTCCACGACGTGCTCGGGATGAAGGGGGACCAGGAAGTCCGGCTGTCGCCGCCGGACCTGGACTGGGCCCCTCTGGAACCAGAGATTCCGGTACTCCTTTTCCCGCTGGAAGGCAAAAGCGTCGGGTCGGAGACCATTGAGGGTGTTCTGATCCGTGCTGGGCGCGGTGTGGCCACGGTGCGCTGCGGGCATCCGGTGCTCGAGCTCACTGACCTGAAAATGGCGCTGTGCACCAGTGACGGAGATCCAGCGGAGGGGGAGGCCTACGGGAAGGTCATCCACGGCTGGGACCACGCCTCCGGTACGTTCGATTTGAGGTTCACGTCGGTACCCGACCCGGTGGCGGCGCGGCTGGAAAGCGCCCGCGGCGGCGGCAAATGAGCCGCGGAGATTTTACACAGGAGAGAATCTGCACATGACAATCCGGACGAAATTCACCCTCTCTGCGGCGCTGATCGTGGTCCTCGCGCTTGCTCAACTCGTAGTGGTGCTCATGCTGATGGGTAACCAGTCGGGGTTGGCTCGTGCGCAGGAGGTGCAACACGAGTCCTGGCGGCTGGCAAACGAGCTGCGCTTCAGCTCGGACGAACTCACCCGTACGGCCCGCACCTACGTTGTGACCGGGGACCGAGCCTACGAGGAAGAGTACTGGCAGATTCTCGCCATCCGCGACGGCACCGAGCCACGGCCGGACGGCCGAACCGTCCCACTCCGTCGCCTTATGGAGGATATCGGGTTCAGCGAGGCGGAACTGGACAAGCTGAACGATGCCGAGGACAACTCCAACGCCCTGGTGGCCACGGAGGTGGCGGCCTTTCAGGCGATGCTCGGGCAGTTCACGGTCGAGCCGGGCGGCACCAGCCGCGACCTGGAGGACTACACGCGAACGGGCTCCCCGGACCAGGCGTTTGCGATCCGGATCATGCACGACCCGAAGTACCACGAAGACAAGGACCTCATCATGGGGCCCATCGCCGAGTCCGAGCGCATGGTGGTGGACCGGACCCTGGCGGAGGTCGAACGGCTGACCCAGCGGAGCCGCTCGTTGATCCTCATCGGGGCCGTGATCGGGCTCTTGTTGGTGGCCATCGTAGTCCTGGCCCATTTGGTGGCACAGCGCCCGGTCCTGGCGTCCACGAACCTCGTCCGCTCCGAACTGGCGGAGCTTGCGAGCGGAGCCGCGGACCTGTCCAAACGGCTCAGCATCCGAAACAACGATGAACTAGGGGCCCTCGCCGCTGCATTGAATGGCCTGATGGAGCGCCTCGAGGG
>JABDQB010000106.1 GCA_013042495.1 Gemmatimonadota bacterium | reverse complement strand
TCCTCGAGGCGCTGGGGATGGAAGTCGCCTTCGATGAGACGGCGGCGGACTTCTCGCGAATGCACCGTGACGCACTGGACATGGGGCTTCACATCAGCCGGGTGAAGCAGAAGGCGTTCGTCGAAGTCGATGAGGAGGGCACACGCGCTGCCGCCGTGACGTCCGTGGAGGTGGGCGTGACCTCCGCACCGCCGACGTTCGTGGCGGACCGCCCGTTCGTGTTCGCGATCCGCGAGCGTCTTTCGGGTGCGCTTCTGTTCATGGGCGTGGTGCGGGATCCTTCCGCCGACTGACCGGTTTCTGGAAGCGGGCACTGGCCGCTGGCGGACGGGGGAGGCATCCTACGCATCGGCTAGTCTAGTGCCTGCGATACCCGCCCGATCGCCGAGGAGCCAGATACCGTGCCGCAAACGACCACACGAGCTGTCCGTATCGAGCGCCACGGAGCGCCTGAGGTGTTCGTCGAGCGAGAGATCCCGCTTGCCGAGCCGGGCCCAGGCGAAGTGCACCTCCGGGTACGAGCGGCGGGGATCAACTTCGCGGATCTGTTCATGCGAGCCGGTCTGTACGACACAGTCCCGCCCCGACCCTACAGCCCCGGGTTCGAAGTAGCCGGCGAGATCATGTCGGTGGGTGAAGGCGTCGAGGACTGGTCCGCGGGCGACCGGGCCGTGGGCCTGATCCGGCACGGCGGCTACGCCCACGACATCGTGGTGCCGACCCGGAATCTGTTTCACTACCCCGAGAGCCTGTCGCCCGCCGAGGCGGCGGCGATTCCCGTTGTGTTCCTCACGGCCTGGGTTTGCCTCTCCGAGTGCGCGAGGGTGCGACGCGGAGAGACGGCATTGATCCTCGGTGCCGCCGGCGGTGTCGGATCGGCCGCGGTGCAGCTGGCCGTGCGCGACGGGCTGCGTGTCGTCGGCACCGCCGGCACAGCCGAGAAGCGCGCCTTCGTGGTGGAGGAATTGGGCGCGGAGGCTTGCTTCGACTCGCGGGGTGACTGGGAGCCGGACGTCGAGAGCCTGCTCGGTCCGCGCGAGGTCGACGTGGCGCTGGACGCCACGGGGGGCGAGGCCACCGCTGCCTGCCGCCGCCTGCTCGCCCCGCTCGGGCGCCTCGTGTTCTACGGAATGAGCGCGGCCCTCCCGACGAACCGCAAGAACTGGCCGCGAGCCGCACTGGCGTGGCTCAAGACGCCGCGCCTGCACCCCATGGACCTCGTGCAACCGTGTATCGGCATTTCGGGCGTACACCTGCTGCACCTGCAGGAACGCGAAGGCCTGCTTCTATCCGGCCTCGAGGTGATCTACCGCGGCGTACAATCCGGCGAACTCAGACCGATCCTCGACAGCACGTATCCCCTCACGCGGGACGGCGCCGTAGAAGCGCACCGCTACATCCACGCGCGGCGGAATCTCGGCAAGGTGGTGCTCACGAATTGACCGGCCGGATGCACGAAGCCCGCGGCGCCTGGCTCAGCGCTCGCGGGCTTCCCTGCGGTTCCACCGGGCAGCGGAAATCACTGCCTCGGGCTGGCTACATCTCTTCCGGCACCAGCGACAGTTCGGGGCGGTACATCCAATCGTTGTGCTCGAACTTCCGCATCATCGCCATCGACTTCATCATCATCTCCTGGCCGGCCTCCCCGAGAATCTGGTCGACTTCTTCGCTCATAGCGTAGTAGGCGGCGGCGGTCGTGGTCGGAGTGATGAGCACGACCATCGGAAGATTGTCGCCGGACACGGCCTGGTAGGCCGTCCAGCCGTTGTCGATACCGTGCTCCGCGTAGAGCGCCACCCACTCCTTCATCACCTCAGCGAGCTCGTCTTCCATGCCGGACTTGGGGTAGATCCAGTCGTAGTGTCGAGCGGGTTTGTCAGCCATCGACTCCACGAATCCCTCGGGATGGTAGGACTGGTCGGGCAACTCCACGTAGAAGTTCATCGAGCGCTGCTCGACCATGGCGTCGGACTTCGCGGACATGGCCTCCCAGTTCTCCCAGCCGATCTCGTTGATCATGCCCATCCACTGTTCGTTCATCATCATGAAGTCGGTCATGCTCTCCATGGGGATGGCGTAGCTGTACCCGGTCTCCATGCCAGATTGGGTGTAGTAGACCATGTCAGCGGGAGCGTTTGCCTTGATCGCCTCCAACGCCTTGGCGCTGGCTTCCTCGAACGCCATCACGTCCGCCGGCGGCACCTGCTCGGTAAACACGGCCCACCAGGTGGGCGAGGCGTCTTCCTGAGCGGCCAGGCTTGCCGGCATCAACATCAGAACGGCGAGGGGGAGCAACATCCATCGCTTCATGCGGACCTCCATATCAGGCCTTGAAAGGCGGTGGCCGAGCCAGGAGCCACCGTGGTCGGGACGACCTAACGATACACGAAAACGAACCAGGGCGCACAAGCGGGGTTGGCCAGGCCAGAATCAGAACGGCCCGGACGCCCCCGCTGCCTCGAGCTCCGTTTCGCACAGTTCGAAGAACGGGCACTGCGGGCAGCGCCGAGTGTCCTCCCGGAGGGGAAACCGGTCTCGCGGCAGGGCTTCGTTGCGGACCGGGTCCGAAAGGTAGGTGCGCATCGCGGCCACGCTGTCCGCTATCCTCTGACGCTCCTCGGCGCACTCTCGCTCGGAGACCGGGACGCTCACGGCATCCCCCGTACCCAGGTACTCGAGGCGGCCGATCACCGGCCCTTTCGGAAGGTCACCCCGTTCCTGCAGGTACACGGCATAAGTACGCAGCTGCGGCGCGTGTGACACGTGGCGGGCCCCGGTCTTCCAGTCGATGATCCGCCAGGCGTCACCGAGCTTATAGAGCAGGTCGGGCTGCGCGTACACCTTGACGCCATCGAGCTCGATGAAGTCCAGTCGATCGACTTCCTTCACCTCGACAGCCGGTGCGGCTACCGCCTCCCGGAAGCTCTCCGAGAGCAAGAAGTGGCGAAGGCACGCGTGGAGCTTGTCCCGGATGGTCTCGATGAGATCGCGTGACGGGCCGGAGCCGCGATAGAACGCCATCAACATGGTCAGCTGGCCGGGACGACGCTCCCACTCCTCCCGCTGTTGAGACATGAGCCAGGCCCGGTTCAGCCTGCCCCGCCCTTCCTCGATCAGCTCCGCCGCGTCTGGTACTGCGCCACCGCCCCGTACACGCAGGATCGCATCTGCCGCGATCTCGTGCACGATCGTGCCGAGCACCATGTGCAGGTTCGTGATCTTCTTGAGGCGCCACGCACGCTTCGCCTCGTCCCCGGCCTCGTCCAACCAGCCGTTATGCGATCCGTAGTAGTGCCAGTAGTACTTCCTGGGACACTCGCGGAACGTGGAGCGCCGGCTCTGGGACCAGGAAAAGTCGGGGTGTGGACGGATCTCGAATACCATGCGGTGAACTTCGCCTGCCCCTGTGACAGCGACAAGCGCCTGACTCCGCGCCGGCGTCGCCTGACTCTCGCTTGATCGGCGTCTCCAAGATTGAAACTGGTAAGCCGAGGGCACTGAATCACGGGAGTCAGACATGAAGACCACATCGATGCTCGGATCACTGGCGGTGCTCGCGATGGGCACTACCCTGCTGCCGCCCCCGTTGGCGCACTCCCAGGAGGCGCTGCTCGCCTCCAAGTCGATCGAAGTCGAGGCGGTATCCGGCATGAAGTCGGAGAGCACTGCTTCGCTGCTCTCCCTGGCCGGCACGGTGGTTCCCATGGCGCTGGGTATGGCCCTCATGAACTCGGGCGACGGGGGGGCCGGTTCCGGCCTGGGCCTCGCGCTCTTCTCCTATGGAATGTACTTCGGGCCGGCGACCGGATACTGGTACGCGGGGTCGGCCGGGGCGGCGTGGAAGGGCGTCGGAATACGGCTGGGAATCAGCCTGGTCGCCACGGCCGCGACGGCGGCCGTCTGCTCGGGTGGCGGATGCGAGATGTTCGGAGACGACAGCGCGATGCCCGGGGTCGCTGTCGTGGGCCTGCTAGCCCTTGGGGCGACCGCGTATTCCCTGATCCATGATATCGCCGGCGCCGACGGCGAGGTGCGCCGTCACAACGCCGAGGTGGCCGCTCGCCACCGGGAGTCCCGGCTGTCGTTCGTGCCGGTGGTGACCCCGCGGGACGGCGGCACTCTCGGAGTTGTGGCGACTATGCGCTTCTAGTTCTGGCGACGATCCTAGAGATTCAATACGAGCGCCAGGGTGAAGAACGTGTCCAGTTCGTCGAGCGGGGCCAGCACGCTGCTGCCGACGGGCACTCCGCCCGCGTCGAACAAGGGCACCGTCGTGAGGGCCGGCTGGTTGTCCCACAGGAGCTGGTAGCTCGTCCGCAGGGAAAGCGCATCGCTCATCGCGATGGAAAGCGCGTTCAGCCAATTGGCGCGCACATCGTCCGTATCGTTCAGGTTCTGATCGAGGATCAGCGTGCTCACGAAGTCGGTGTTGCCGGACAGCTTCTGGAGCCAGTCGGCCGTGAACCGCAGACCGGCAAAGCCTTCGTCCCTGCCGGGAACCGGGACCACGTCCTTCTGCACCACGTAAGTGCCACCGAAGTCGATCTTGAGCTTCGTGTTGTCCGTATCCACGAGCTGGCGCCCAACGCCGGCCGCTCCCGTCGTGCGATTGTCGAAGCCGGCGAACGTGTTGCGCTCCCAGCCCGCGAAACCGTACGCGTACCACGCACCGCTGAAAGCCCAGTCATATCGGGCGTTTGCCAGGTAGCTCTCGGCCGTCTTTTCCGTGATGCTCTCCTCGAACAGGTCGAAGTCATCGATCGACCCTGTGGCTCCGCGCGTCTTCAGCGTGGATTCGGACCGGACTCCGCCGAGCTCGAAGCGGAAGGTGGAGGTCTCCCACAGATGTGTGAGAACGTTCCCCAGGCCGAGTGTGCTCGTCTGCGAGTTTCCACCCGTCAGGACCCACGCGAAATCGGTCGCGTTGAACCAGCCCAGTTCCTTCTCGTCCTCCTGCGCCACAGCCGTGTTCGTCGCGACGAGCGACAGGAGTACCGCGATCACGGGCAGGATACGGCGTCTTGAATCCCTCATTCATATCTCCATGCTTGTGGATACACCGCTACCAGGAAGGCCCTTGCGGCCTCTTTTTGTTTGACATACCGAGACCAATTAAGTCACATCTTCAGGTATGGGAAAGCGTGAGCGATCCGGCGGACCGGCCCGCACGTGTTTGAGCCTCGGCCTTCTGGCCGTCGCCGCGGGAGCGGCCATCATCATGGTCGGACTCGGCGTGATACCGACCGAAGAGACCTCGAGGAACGCACCTCCGTGGGTCATCGTGGCCGCAGGCGCCGTGTTCTTCGTAGCGGGCGGCTACAGCGTAGTTGTGGGATCCATCGACCTCCGAAGGCCGGGCTATATCGAGCGAATGTCTCGAGGTGGGAAGTTCAACCCGGCCGGCTGGCTGGTGGGCGCGTTCATCGCTTCCACCTTTTTCGCCATCGCGGCGTGGGTAGCGTTCGGCCCTGGGGAACGCGCGTTCTCCGGCGGCGTGGGTGGCGGCGGTTTGGGCGTTGGCGGACCGGTGGGAGAGCGAGCCGGCCGAATCGTGTTCGGCATTTCGGCGGTAATCCTTGGCGCGGTCAGCGTCTGGATCTGGGCCTATGGGCTCAGCAAGCTGCTGGCGAGGCCGACCGGGCCGGAGTCCGAGCCCGACTGATCAGTTGGACTTCGTCTTCGCCGGTTTCGCCCGGGACGGAGAACGCGGCGCTGTCCGCGCCGGAGACGATCTCGGCGTCCGCGTCTTCGTGGGAGTCGCCCGCTGTGGCGGCGCGGCGCGCGTAGGCCTGGACGGTGCGGCAGAACTCGGCCGCGTCACGCGACTCGGGGTCTTCGTGCGTTCACCCACACTCGGTCTCACCGTCGGCGCCTTGGCTGGCGCCTTCCGTGTGGGCGTCGCCTTCGGCGAGCGCGTCTCGACGCGCGCCCTGTCTCGAGCAACCGGCTGGCTCTTCGGGGCTACCTCCACCGTGCGTGTGGTCCGCACCGGATCGATCGAGGGCCGCCGGGTCACCTCCTGCCGCGCCTTTTCGCGAGTCGTCGGCTCACGCTGCCCAGGGGTCAGTTCCACCGTGCGCGTGGT
>JABDQB010000105.1 GCA_013042495.1 Gemmatimonadota bacterium | reverse complement strand
GACCTGTTCTGTTCCAATCCCGGTGAATGTGAGTTGCGGTTCACCGCATCCGTCGCACTGCCCGGGGACGTGTTCCTCGTGACCGCAGTGATGGCAAAGAAGCCGGTTGCGAGCCCGGTGGAAAGTCAGCGAGACGTTGCAGGCGGGACAGCTCCACACCTTTCCGCACGCCGGGCACTGCAGGAAGGTGGAGTAGCCGCGCCGATTCAACAGAAGAATGCTCTGCTCGCCGCGCCCCAGCCGGGTCGCGATAGCATCCCGCAGGCGGGGGCTGACGATGGACTCCGGAGCTTCACCGGCCTTCAAGGCCTCGGACCGGACTTCGCGGAGATCGACCATATCCACGACCGGAAGCGGGTGTGGCGTAGCCCTCTCCGGCAGCTCCAGCAGTTCGTAAAGGCCCTGCTTCGCGTTGTGCCACGATTCCAGGGACGGCGTGGCGGAGCCCAGAACCACGAGTGCGCCTTCCCGCCTCCCTCGAACGGCCGCGAGAGCTCGCGCATGGTATCGCGGAGTATCGGACTGTTTGTACGAGCCGTCGTGTTCCTCGTCGAGGATGATGACGCCGGGATTCGGGACGGGCGCAAAGATCGCAGAGCGCGTGCCGATCACCACCCGGCGTTCTCCGGCTTTCAGCGAGCGCCAGGCGTCGTGTCGCTCCCCCGCGGAGAGGGCCGAATGAAGAACGGCCACCCCGTCGCCGAAGGCCGCCCGAAAGCGCTGGACCGTCTGCGGCGTAAGAGCTATTTCCGGTACCAGGACGATCGCGGACCGTCCACGCTCGAGCGTGCGGGCGATCAGTCGCAGGTATACGACCGTCTTGCCCGAGCCCGTGACTCCCTTCAGCAACGTCACGCCGGGGTCAGTCTTCTCGGATAGCCGCGTGAGGGCCGCGAGCACCGTCGTCTGCCGCGAATTCAGCCGGCTCGGGAGTTCGACGTCGTCGCCCGTGCCGGCGAACGGGTCCCGAGCAACCGCCTCGAGGCTGATTCGAGCGAGGCCACGGTCCACCAGGCCCGCGAGGACGGCCCGGCCGTACCCGTAGTGCCTTTCGAGGTGCGCTACAGGCGCCGACCCGCCGATGGCCTCCAGAGTCTCGAAGGCCTGGCGCTGCCTGTGGGCTCTTCCGAACGCGGCGTCTCTCTCGAGCAAGGTGGGCGCTTCTCCGACCAGTTCCAGGACCTGCCGTTTCAGCTCCGCCGTGCCCCCAGGCTGCGCTTTGCCGAGCAGTCCGGGTGGCAGCGCGGCCCGGTACACGAGTCCCGGGGGAGCGGCGTAGTAGTCCGAGGTCCAGCGACAAAGGTGAAGGAGGGCCGGTGACAGAACCGGGTCGTCATCGAGCACATCGGCCATGTCCTTGACGCGCCGGCCGGGAGGCACGTCGGTGATCGAGTGCACGATACCGATCTCACGGGCCCGCGCGAACGGAACACGGACGCGGGTGCCAGGGAGCGCCCGATCCACCAACTGGGGCGGAACGCGGTACTGAAACGTCTGGAAAACAGGTTTGGCCAGGGCGACGTGGCAAAAAACATCCGGGGTCGACGAACGGGTCATGCGAGCCCCCTACGCCTTGACGTCCCGCTCACACCCCGCCTAAACTGCCGCGGCAGAACAGGAGGTCGACTCAATTTCATGGGTTGTCTCGCACTAAACGCGTCTTTCGAGCCGCTGACGATCATACCAGTCCGCCGGGCGCTCCGTCTCGTGATCGATCGCAAGGCGGTGGCCCTGGAAGTAGACGAGAATCGTCCGTTCCGCTCTGAGTCCGCCGAGTTTCCAACACCGGTGGTAATTCGGCTGGTTCGCTACGTCCACGTCCCACGCCGTCTGCGCCGGCAGGTCACCAACACGTTCCTGTTTGCCCGCGACCACTACTCCTGCCAGTACTGCGGCCGGCACCGGAGAGACCTCGGGCACCGTGAGTCCCTCACGCGGGATCACATCGTGCCTCTTTCGCGCGGCGGAGACAACCGGTGGACGAACGTCGTCACCGCATGCAGCCGCTGTAATCTCCGCAAGGGAAACCGACTTCCCGCGGAATGTGGCTTGCGGCTGCTCAGTGATCCGTCCGAGCCCAACGACGTCGAGCTGGTGTGGGCAGTTCGCCGCGTCACGCCTATTCAGATACGATACATCCGGCTGTTCTACGGCGAAGAGGTTCTCCGCCTGCTGTCGCACTGAGCCGGGTAGCGCCACATGGGTTTCGGGTCGCTGGGAATTTCAGAGCTGGTCGTGATCTTCGTGATCGTCCTGGTGGCGTTCGGACCACGCAGGTTCCCGGAGATCGCCCGATCCATGGGGTCGGCCATGCGGGAGTTCCGGCGGAGCCTGAACCAGATTCAGCGAGAGCTGGAAGAGGTCGATCCTCGCAAGGACCTCCCCGGGAAGGACTTTCTCGCCGACATTCGGTCGGGCAAGCCCGGAACCTGGCTGGATCCGACAAAGGCCCGCGAGCCCGCCGCGACACCCGGGGTTCGCGACGCCCCTGAGACGCCCGGGCCGGAGGTTACGGGCGAGGCTGCAGGGGCGGCTGTCGCTGCGTCTGCACCCGTGTCGAACGGCGAACCGGCTCCCGCTTCAGCGGAGGCGCCAGCGGAGGCGGACGTCGAGCAGCTTCCCATGTTCGGCGCTGCGACCCAAACGCCGTCGGTTTCGGAAGAAGAAGTCGCCGAGCCGAACGATCCTCTTACGGAAGACAGTCGATCCGGCTGAGCTGAGGTGGCCGAGCTCCCTGGCCCTCGCTGGCCAGGAAGAACCGCAGTCCATCGTTGGAGAAGGCCAGTCCCTCGCCCTGGGGTTCCGCGGCCGGGAACAGGGCGGCATTCGCTGGCGCAGCCAGAGTGTCGAAGGCGCTGGAGCCCGCCCACTCGAAAACGTACAGCCACGTATAGCTGCGCACTCCCAGGCGCTGGCCGTCCGGAGAGAGGTCCGCCGCCGTGACGTACTGGGCGCTCAAGTTGCCGCCGATCGGCACGTCGAGTCGTCCGATTCGTTCCAGAGCCACTGGACCGTCCACCGATTCCAGGGTCTGGAGATCTGCCACGTAGAGCTCCACCTGTCCGTTTCGACCCTTGGTCACCACACCGAGCTCACCCCGCTCGGAGTCCACGAACAGAGATTCCGCGTCCCGAGGGCCGCCGGGGAATACCATCGTGTACGACGCGAAAGGGCTGACTGCCTCGAGCGGTACGGTGGCCCCAGACGGAAGGTCCGGTAGCGGCAGTCTGTGCACGTAGACCTGGTCGCGCACGGAGAGGTTGTCTCCCATGTCAGCATAGAACAGGCACCAGCCCTCGGTGCAGCGGGCGACTGCCACGTCCTCGACATCCCGGTTCGTCGCCCCGATGATCGCCGCTTCGCCCGCCAGGGCCCCGGTCGTGTCCACCGCATACAGCGACGGATCATTGTCGCTGTCGTTGTGCACCCAGAACAGGTCCGAGCGGCGCGGGTCGCGCGCGATCCCCGACGCCTCGAAGAGCTGGGCCGGAAGGTAACCGGCCACGACCGGCAGATCGCACACCGGATCCTCGGGGGTCGCGTTGGATTCCGCCACGCCGCTCGAGCAGCCGGTAAGCCCGAGCACGGGGGCCGCGAAGAGGCCAAGCAGGCTTCGAGTGATCATGCGATGCTCCAACGCGTTCTCCCTGTTCCTGTCGTCACTGACCGGTCGCGGAAGCACGTTCCCGAAACTTCCGGCTTCCCTTCTGGTCGATCAGCTTCAGCCATTCGGCGGCCTGATCCGCGCTGTCTACCGTGACCTCGGGGAGATCGATAATCGACGCTCCGGGGAAGCGCTCCCACGCACCCTCCGTGATCACGACGACCTGAATACGATCGCCTTTTCGACAGTCAGCGCACAGCACCACGCGCTCCCCCTGCACCGGCACGGAGTCCAGGCGATACTCGCCCGGGGCGCCTTCGATGTCGAGCGCGAGAGTGAAGCCCGACAGCCACCCTGGGACCTCCCATTCGCCGAGCAGCGTGGTGCCGGCAGAGGCCGGCAGCTGGATCAGATTGGCCAGGGGGTGAGGCTCTTCCTCCGAGTCGTAGATTGCCGCTCCGCCGGCTACCGCCGGTCCAGCCGAGCCTTTGACGACCGTCCAGCCGAGGAGCCGGATCGAAGAGCGGAAGGCGGTCAGGAGAGCCTCCGGGTCGAGACTCAGGACACCCTTCCACTTGCCTCCGTCCCAATCGAGTTCGACGGCCATGCCCTCGCCGCGGTCGACGGCCCTGCGCAGACTCTCGAACGACAACGGCATCAGCACCGTCTTCGGCTCAGCCGGAGTCAGCCACTCGATCCGCCGCCTGACCTCGTCTCCACCCGTCTTGGCCTTGAAGCGAGCCCCCTCGATGGCGGTCACCGCGAATGCAGTGACGCGCACGCCGCCCGCGCCGAACAACCGGTCCTCCTTCCAGCCGAGGATCGGTTCGGGACCGGCCTCCGGGTCGGCGATCAGCCACGGCGCCGGGCCCGTTCGGGTGTTCCCGTACGGCCTCGATGCCTGGACACGAAACCCATCCAGGGACGTCGCGGAAGCGGGGCCAACCGATGCTGTCACGCCGAACGAACAGTCCCCGGATACGGCCTTCATGAGAAGCGTGTTGTACCCGCGACCGACTCGAACCCTGGCCTGCCGGTTCGCCGTGTCTACGCCCGCCGCGGAGCCTGGCGAGGCACGTCCAACGGCGGCCAGGGCGCGCCCGTTCAACCAGGCCTCGACCGAGGTGCATTCGAGTCCGCCCCAGGTGAGCTCGACGGTGCGGTCCTGCAGTGACTTCAGGTAGGCATGCGCGTAGACGACGACCGGTCCGTCCGCACCCTCCCGAAAGGCCTCGAGGTCGAGAACGGCCGCAGAGTCGCGGCGAACCAGCTTCCAGTCGGCCCCCGCGACCGTACGTCCCCGATCGGGGAGGACGGCCACTTCCCCGGGCGCCCCGAGGTAATCGATCCCCAGCGGGTCTTCGTCCGAATCCACGGGGAAGGGGCTCGAAACGAGCCATCTGTCGATGGCGACGGTCTCCTGCGCTTCGGCCGGGACAGCCGCGCCGGACACCCATAGGACGCCCGCCGCCACGCAAGTCAGCCACCAGGAACGCTTCTGTCGCCTTGCCACCATCACTCGATATCTCCGGTCTCAGCCCGCAGTCACCTTGACCTGCCGAGGCGAAACACTCTAACCTCGTGACCTGATCGACGCACCCTTTTCCACGGACGGTACGCGGCCGAGACATGCGCGAAATCATACGGCTCACAGTCAATGGCGACGCAGTCGAGACGGGGGTGCCCACGCACTATACCCTCCTCGAGACCCTGCGGTACATCCTTGGCCTCACCGGAAGCAAACAGGGGTGCGACAAGGGGGACTGCGGTGCGTGCACCGTCTTGCTGAACGGCGAAGCCGTGCTTTCCTGTCTGATGCCCGTGCAAGAAGCGGCGAGCGGCTCCGTGGTGACCGTTGAGGGACTGGCTGCGGGCCCGCGGCCGAGCGCCTTGCAGGAGGCGTTCGACCTGACAGGTGCCGCCCAATGCGGCTTCTGCACGCCCGGAATACTGTGCAGCGCGACCCAGTTGCTGGCCGAAGACCCTGACCCGGATCGGGCGGAAATCGCCAGCGCCCTGTCTGGAAACCTCTGTCGCTGCACGGGATACACGAAGATCTTCGAAGCGGTCGAACTGGCCGCGGAGGCGACCCGGTCGGGTCTGGCTCCGGCGGATGTTCTGGTCGCGCGGAGGGGGGTGGATGACCAAGCGTAGCCTGATGGCCCACTTCCGAAACCTCAAGATCGTGCCCGGGGAGCGAGGCGGCGTTGCATCCTGACGAACTGAACGCCCTTCAGCGCGGGGGCGCCGACGACCCCGAAGATCTCGAGACCCTGGGCTCGGACGCCTTTCGGGTCCTCGGCCATCGGAACCGCAAGCCCGAAGGAATGCGGAAGGGCACGGGCCGCGAGATCTATACCGACGATCTGGCGCTCCCCGGAATGCTCCATGCAAAGTTGCTCCGCAGCCCTCATCCCCATGCACGCATAGTGTCGCTCGACGCTCAACACACGACTCAAATGCCCGGCGTTCACGAGGTGATTACGGGGGCGGACATGCCCACGCCGTATGGGATCATACCGTGGACACGGGACGAGCACGCGCTGGCGCTGGACCGCGTGCGCTACATCGGGGACGCCCTGGCGTGCGTCGCCGCCATCGACGAGGACACGGCGAGCGCCGCGATCGAGTCCATCGACGTGGAGTACGACATCCTGCCGTTCTATCTCGAACCGGAGCAAGCGCTGACGGACGAGGCAGCGGCGGTGCCGATCCATGACCCGAAGCGCGCAGGGCGCAACGGTAACATCACCAAGAAGGTCGAGCTCGAGTTCGGGCCCGTGGACGACCTGATGAAAGCGTCCGACGTAATCGTCGAGGGGGACTACTACTTCCACGGCACGACACACGCGCCGATCGAGCCGCACTGCGCGATCGGCAATGTGGACGCTGATGGGCTGCTGACCGTGTGGTCTTCCACCCAGGTGCCCCACTACCTGCAACGCGAGCTGGCGAGAGTGCTGGAACTGGACGTTGCGCGCGTCAGGGTCGTGCAGCCTGCGGTAGGCGGAGCCTTCGGGGGGAAGTCGGAGCCATTTGATCTTGAATTTTGCGTCGCTTTGCTGGCCTTGAGGACCGGTCGCCCGGTAAAGCTCCTGTACACACGGGAGGAACTGTTCTACTCCCACCGCGGCCGCCACCCGATGAACATGTGGTACAGAGTCGGGGCCTCCAGGGACGGGAAGCTCCGTGCGGTCGACGCCCGCTCGCTCCTCGATGGCGGCGCGTACGCTTCGTTCGGCCTCGTAACGACCTATTACAGTGGCCAGTTGCTGACCGCGCCGTATGAACTCGAGTCCTACCGGTTCGACTCGACGCGCGTGTATACGAACAAGCCCCCCTGCGGGCCGAAACGGGGTCACGGGTCCGTTCAGCCGCGATTCGCGTTCGAGGTGTCGCTCGACAAGGTGGCGGCCGAGCTGGAGATGGACCCGATCGAACTCCGGCGCCGCAACTTCATGGGCACCGGGCGGACGGTGAACGAGTTCCGGGTGCAGTCGAACGGATTCCTGGAGTGCCTGGACGCGGTAGAGAGGGCCAGCGAATGGAAGTCCAAGCACGGTAAGCTTCCCTATGGCAGAGGCGTAGGGGTGGCTGGCTCGTGCTACATCTCGGGGACCAACTACCCCATCTATCCCAACGAAATGCCGCAGGCCGCGGTGCAGGTGCAGATCGAACGCTCAGGCCGCGTAAGCGTCCTGCATGGCGCGTCCGAAATCGGGCAGGGGTCGGACGCGACGATGGCGGCGATCGCGGC
Source organism: Gemmatimonadota bacterium (assembly GCA_013042495.1). Taxonomy (GTDB): domain Bacteria; phylum Gemmatimonadota; class Gemmatimonadetes; order Palauibacterales; family Palauibacteraceae; genus Benthicola. Next base: position 8,157 of record JABDQB010000105.1, on the reverse strand, counting down.
CGAGGAATTGGGCGTGCCGCTCGGCTACGTGCGCGTCCTGTCGGCTGATACGGATCTCGTCCCGGTGGACCTTGGCGCCTATTCGTCGCGCGAGACCTTGATGGTGGGCAACGCCTGCGTGCATGCCTGCCGTCAGGTCGCCGACCGGGTGCGGGAGAGTGTGGCTGGAGCGCTGCGGATTCCGGCGGACAGGGTGCGACTGGCCGGCGGATGGGCTTTCGATACCGATGCGCCGTCGGACGGTGACCGACGTCTTCCGATTGCGGCGGCGTTCCAGCTCGCCGAGGCGCAGCACGGCACGCTGGGCGCTCTCGGACACTACAACACGCCTAAGGATGGCGTGCACGGCGAGTATCGGGGCGGCACGATCGGCGCCTCGCCGGCCTACAGCTTCACGGCACATGTAGCCGAGGTGGAGGTCGATTCGGAGACCGGCTTCGTGGAAGTGAAGACGATCTGGGTGGCCCACGACTGCGGACGGGCCCTAAACCCGATGCTCGTCGAAGGGCAGATGGAGGGCTCGGCGTACATGGGTTTCGCCGAGGCGATCATGGAACAGCAGATCATGAAGCGTGGCGATCCGGAAGCAGGGTTGCATGACGCTCCGTCGTTGTTGGACTACCGCATACCGACATCGCTCGACTGTCCTGAGTTCGTGGCCCTGATCGTGGAGGCAGCCGATCCCGAGGGTCCGTACGGAGCGAAGGAGGCCGGGGAAGGGCCGCTGCACCCTTCGCTCCCGGCGATCGCCAACGCGATCTGGGACGCGGTCGGCGTGCGCATGGACTCGCTTCCGTTCACGCCGGACCGGGTGTGGCGGGCGCTACGCGGCCACGAAGCTCACGGGAGCGGCAATTGACCGAGCAGGAGGACGCATGACGGGAGAGGGAAGAGAAGAAACAGCGACGCTCGCCGGCGGGTGCTTCTGGTGTCTGGACGGGGCATACCGCGCCCTTCGCGGCGTGATCTCCGTCGAGTCGGGTTACGCCGGTGGCGATGTGGTCGATCCCACCTACGAGCAGGTGTGTTCCGGCCGCACGGGGCACGCCGAGGTCGTGCAGGTCGCATACGACCCCGACGAGGTTTCGTATCGGGATCTCCTCGAAATCTTCTTCTCGATTCACGATCCCACGACGCTGAACCGGCAGGGAGCGGACGTCGGCACCCAGTACCGGTCGGCCATCTTCTATCACGACGAAGGGCAGAAGGACGTCGCCGAGTCGATGATCGCCGAACTCGAACGGGACTCCGTGTTCGAGGACCCGATCGTGACCGAGGTCAGTGCGCTGGATCGCTACTATCCGGGCGAGGCCTACCATCAGGACTACTATCGAAACAACCCGGGCCAGGGCTACTGCCAGGTGGTGGTGGCTCCGAAGCTCGCGAAGTTCCGGGCCCGGTACGCCGCCAGGCTGAAGGACGCATAGCCCCATGAAGCAACCGATCTTCGTCATGGAGCGGTGGCAGTCGCACCACGAGAACTGCGTGGACTTCAACCTCGCCGAGAGCGGCGTGCAGCCGATCACCCTGGCCGAGTTGCGGGAGATCGCCGACGTAGACCCGTCGGGCACGCTCCTCGGGTACGGGCACACGGACGGCAGCCCGACGCTCCGTCAGCGGATCGCCGCGATGTACCCCGGTGCCGCGCCCGAGAACGTCGTGGCGACGGTCGGAAGTGCCGAGGCCAACTTCCTCGCGATGTGGCGGTTGGTCGAACCCGGCGATCGCGTGGTCGTACTGCGTCCGACGTACGAGCAAACGACCGGACTGGCTGCCGGGCTGGGGGCGCACGTCGAGAGCATGTGGCTCGAAGCGGAACGGGGATGGCAACCCGCCCCCGGCGCCGCGGCGGACGCAATCCTGCCCGGAACTCGCGTGGTGGTAGTCACGAACCCGAACAACCCGACGGCGCAGCCACTGAGCGAAGCGGCGATCGCCGAGATCGTCGCAGCTGCCGAGCGCGTCGGGGCCTGGATTCTATCCGATGAGGTATATGCGGGCGGCGAGCTGGCGGGAGGGCCGACTCCATCGCTGTGGGGCCGGACGGACCGGGTGCTCGTCAGCGCTTCGCTGTCCAAGGCGTACGGATTGCCCGGGCTCCGGCTCGGGTGGCTGCTGGCGCCTGCCGATTTCCGAGAGGAGTTGTGGGCCCGGAAAGACTACACGACGATCGCTCCCTCACCCCTGTCGGACCGCCTCGGCGCCGCGGCGCTGGAAACCGCCGTCCGGGCGACGTTGCTGGAACGGGGCCGCACCATCCTGACTCAGAACCTGGCTGTCCTGGAGGCGTGGGCGGACGGCTACCCTGACATTCTGCGCGTCGAGAGACCGCGCGCCGGAGCCGTGGCCTTTTTCCGCTACGACCTGCGAATCGGCTCGGCGGAGCTCGCCGAACGTGTTCTGGCCGAGCAGCGGGTGCTGATCGTGCCGGGCGACCAGTTCGGGATGGATCGCCACTTCCGCATCGGCTATGGCTACACGAGCCCGCCCCTCGCGCCGGGACTGGAACGCCTGTCGCGGGTGATCGAACCGCTGGCGGCCGTGAAGGCGGGGTGAACGTGGAGACCGACCCGTGCTGAGATTGCACCCGTACGAGTATCACCGGCCCGATACTGTGGCCGAGGCGATCGCCCTGCTGTCAGAGCACGCGGGCGACGCCATGCCGATCGCCGGTGGCACGGACCTCGTTCCGAACATGAAGCACAAGCTCTTCACCCCCGGACACCTCGTGTCGCTCCGCGGGATCGAGGAAATGCGGGGCATCTCTGAGAATGACGACGGCTTCGCGATCGGCGCGGCGGCGTCGCTCGACGACGTGGCGAAGAATCCCCTCGTACTGGAGATCCTGCCATCGCTCGCCCGAGCCTGTTCGCTGGTCTCGGGCCCGCAGCTCCGGCGCATGGGCACGATCGGCGGCAACGTGTGCCTCGACACGCGTTGCACCTACTACAACCAGACGCTGTTCTGGCGGAAGGCTCTCGGGTACTGCCTGAAGAAGGACGGCACGGCCTGCCATGTGGTGAAGGGTGGGACGCGGTGCGTGGCGGCTCACTCGGCCGATGCTGCCACGGCCCTGATCCCGCTCGAAGCCGAACTCCGAATCGTCGGCCCGGACGGCGAGCGCACGAGTCCAATCGGCGGGTTCTTCACGTCGGACGGAGTGTGGAATCGGCGCATGGAACCGGGCGAGATCCTGGTATCGATCCGGGTGCTTCGCCCGGGCCCGCGCACCCGACACAGCTACCAGAAGCTCAGGGCCCGTGACTCGATCGATTTCCCCATGCTGAACCTGGCCATCCGCGTGGACTTCGAGACCGACGGCGTCGTCGCGGACCTGCGGGCCGCTGTTTCCGGCATGGGCAGCTATCCCCGTAAGCTGGGCAAGCTCGATGCAGAGGCGGTTGGAAAGCCGCTGTCGGAAGAGGTCGTGGAGCAGGTTGCGGAGCAGGCCTTCCGGCAGTGTCACCCTCTGGCCAACATCCCGGTGGACCTCGAGTGGAGACGAGCGATGGTGCCCGTGCTCGTGCGACGCGCGCTCGCGGAGATCGGGGCCTGATCAAGGACCGCCGGTCGTTCCCGATGCACGAAGGGCCGGGAGTGATCCCGGCCCTTCGTGATGCTGCACCCTTCTGTACGGCCGTCGAGGTTAGAATCCCCCGAACGGCTCGAACAGATCCTCAACGAGGTCGAACACGTCCTCGATCATGTCGAACAGATCGAGAAGTGCCACCACCTCTTCCGTCGTCAGAGGCTCACCGGTCGCACTCTCGAACACCGGGTCTGCCTCGGTGCCGCTGATGTAGACGACGTCCACGCCATTGTACTGAATCAGGCCGGTGACGCTGTTGTCCGCATTCAACGTCATCTCGAAGTCCACGAACTCGGTGCCGTTCTGAACGCGCAATTGCACGCTCGCGGCCTCGATCGGGTTCTCACCGGAGAAGTCGAACTCGCCGTGCATCTCTACGGTGATGCTCACGTTCTGGCCGGCGAGCGACAGCGAGTACACGAAGTCCATGTCGAGCGTCTCGGTGGAGCCGAGCAACGTGGCGCTCTGGGTCAGTACGAAATCGAGCCGGTCCTGTCCGTCGGAGACGTATCCCTCGGCGGCGACCGTCACGCTGATGTCGTTCTCACCCAGGATCGCGTAGCTGAGATCGATGAAGTAGTCGATCAGCGTGGTCGCGCCACTCACCGCCGTCAGCCCTATCCGCGTGGTCGTCTCTCCGCCCTCGTCCGTCAGGTCGATATAGCCGGTTTCGGTCAACGGCTCCGTCGGGATTCGCGTGAGCGGGTCGATGGCGTAAAGGATGAAACGCACGCCGTTCGCCGGCGCTCCAGTGCGCTCCGTCGGGACGTAGTGGCTCTCGAGGAAGTTCCACTCGAAGGTCACGCCGAGCAGCTCTGGCGGAAGCACGGGCTCGGCAGCGCTGGCCGACGCGGAATAGCTGCGAATTGCCTGTGCCGTGAACGGGGCCGGGGCTCCGTCCAGCGTGAGCGGTGCGACCCGGGACGCACCCGGCTGCAGCACCAGAGCGTCGGACATGAGCCCGAGGCTGATCATCACGTCACTGTCATCATCCAGGCGATTCTGCAGGTCCTGCACCGCCTGCTCGGTCGCTACCGGGTCAAAATCGGCCGGATCGACCGGGCTCGTGCTGTCGTCACTGCACGCACTCACCGCCAGCGCGAGCACCGCAGCCAACGGCATCCATCTCAGATTTCGAAACATGAGACAACCTCCGTTACGTCCGTGTATCCTGTCGCGCGATCGTGCGCGGTCCACCGCCCTCGTCCCGTGTGCGGCCTCGGCCGGCCGGTCCAGACGGCGGAATGCACTCATCCGGGCGGGAATTGAGCAAAGGCCGTGCCCCAGTAGCCCCGTTCCCGTAATTGCCTTATACGACGGGACATTCGTCTTGTTTCACGCCTGTCGTGGCGAACGCGGTATTCCTCAGTTCTTGCAGGATTCGACGCCGGAATGGCGATTGGCCCTTGCGCCGCCTTGACGGACCGGGTCGAGGATGGGAACATCCCGCCCGACTCAACGGCCTTGGCGCGAGAGAGATAGATGGAAGACATGAGCAGACGGCGCATCGGCATCCTCGTGGGCGGTGGCCCGGCCCCGGGGATCAACAGTGCCATCAGTGCCGCCGCGATGAAGGCGATCGACGACGGCTGCGATGTGATCGGCATCCTCGATGGTTGGCAACACCTGATCGCGGGTCGCACCGATATGGTCCGTCAGCTTCATGTGGCCGATGTGTCGCGCATCCACACGGAAGGTGGGTCGATCCTGCGCACGTCGCGGGCGAACCCCACCAAGACGCCCGAGAGCCTGGAGCGCACGGTGAAGGCGCTGCGCGAACTCAGCCTGTCTGGCCTGGTGACGATCGGTGGTGACGACACCGCTTTTGCCGCCCGCGAGGTGGCCGAGACGGCGGACGGCACGATACGCGTGGCGCACGTTCCGAAGACGATCGACAATGACCTCCCGCTTCCCGCAGACATGCCCACGTTCGGCTACGAGACGGCGCGCTGGGTGGGCAGCGACCTGTGCCTGAACCTGATGGAAGACTCGCGCACCACGAACCGCTGGTTCTTCGTGGTCGTCATGGGACGGAAGGCCGGCCACCTCGCCCTCGGCATCGGGCGGGCCGCCGGCGCCACGTGCACCATCATCGGTGAGGAGTTCGCGGGAGATCGGATCACGTTCGACGACGTGTGCACGATCCTGGAGGGCGCGATCCTGAAGCGGCGGGCCCTCGGAAGGCGTGACGGTCTCGCGATCATCGCCGAGGGGATCGGTGAGAAGATGGACCCCGAGGAACTCGCTGCCCTTCCGGGCGTGCACGTGGAGTACGATGCGTACGACCACATAAGACTCGCCGAGATCCCCATGGAGACGATCCTCAAGCGAGCCGTTCAAAAGCGCTTCGCGGACAGGGGAGACAACGTCACGATCACCGATCTGCGGCTGGGTTACGAGCTTCGGTGCGCCAAGCCCATCACGTTCGACATCGATTACACGCGCACGCTCGGCTTCGGTGCTGCCCGATTCCTGCTTTCCGAGCCCGAAGATGAAGCGCTTCGGGTGGGCGGAATGGTCAGCCTGGGCCGGGGCGGTCACGTCCGGGTGCTTCCGTTCGACGAGTTCCGTGATCCCGAAACTGGCCGTACCCGGGTGCGCACCGTGGACACGGAAGCCGAAGCCTATGAAGTGGCTCGCCAGTACATGCTTCGGCTGGAGACGGCTGACCTCAAAGACCCCGACATGCTCGAGCGACTGGCCCGGCAGGCTCGCACTGACACGACGACCTTCCGGGAGAAGTTCGGACCCGCCGTCGGCCTGGAGGAATGACGACCGGCGACGTGCGAGCGGTCCTGTTCGACCTGGACGGAACGCTGATAGACAGCGAACGCCTGATCCTCGCCTCCTACCGCCACACGATGCAGGAGCACCTGGACCATGTGCCTCCCGAGGAAACGTGGAAGGCCACGATCGGACAACCGCTCGTCGTACAGATGAAGATGTTCGCGGATCGGCCGGACCAGGTCGAAGCGATGATCCAGACCTACGTGGATCACAATCTATCGAACCACGACTCGTACGTACGCCCGTTCGCGGGAGTCCGGTCGGTGCTGCAAGCGATCCGCCGGTCAGGAAGGGTGCTGGGGATTGTAACGAGCAAGAAGCGACGAGCCACTCACATGGGGCTGGAGCGCTGCGACCTGCCGGCGGAGTGGTTTGCGGCCATCGTCACCGCGGACGACGTGGAGCGTTACAAGCCCGAGCCTGACCCGGTTCTCAGTGCCCTCCGGCAGGCGGGAGTCGGGGCATCCAAGGCCATGTTCGTGGGGGACAGTACGCACGACATGCGGTCCGGGCGGGCGGCGGGCGTCGTCACCGCCGCCGCTCTGTGGGGACCGTACTCGCGGGCCCAGCTCGAACCGACCGAGCCGGACCTGTGGCTGGAGGCACCGGGCGATCTGCTGCCGGCGCTCGGACTCACCAGCGGGGACTGAGACCCCGAATCAATCGGTGGCGGGTCTCAAGGCCACCGCCATAACGTCATCGAGCGTTTCCGCGTAGACGAATTCGAGCGACTCCCGAACCTGCTCCGGCAGCTCGGTGACGTCGCCCTCGTTTTCCTTGGGCAGCAAGATCCGCTCGATGCCGGCGCGAAGGGCTCCCAGCACCTTCTCCTTCACGCCGCCAATGGCCATCACCCGCCCGGTCAGGGTCAGCTCCCCGGTCATGGCCAGATCGCTTGCCACCGGAACGCCGCTGAGCGCACTGATCATGGCCATCGCCATCGCGACTCCGGCGGACGGTCCCTCCTTCGGAACCGCCCCCGCCGGCACGTGGATGTGGATCTGCTGGTCTTTGAGCATCTGCTCGGCGATTCCCAGTTCCTGGGCGTGGCTGCGCGCGTACGTCAGCGCCGCCTGTGCACTTTCCTTCATGACATCACCCAGTTGGCCAGTGAGGACGAGCCCCTCCTTCCCCTCCATCACCGAGCATTCGATGCGCATGATGTCGCCGCCCACCGGCGTGTAGTACATGCCAGTCGCGACTCCGACCGTGTCGACGTCGAGCCTCTTCTCGGGGTGGACCTTGGGCTGGCCGAGAAGATCGCTTAGATCGTCCACGTCCACCTTGACCGATTCGACCTCGCCGCCGGCAATCCTTCGGGCGCTCTTCCGGGCGATGGAGCCCAGTTCTCGCTCGAGATTTCTAACGCCGGCCTCGCGGGTGTAACTCGACACGACGTCTTCGAGGGCCTCCGCGGTCAGCTCCAGTTGACCATCCACCAATCCGTTCTGGTCCATCTGTCGCGGAAGCAGGTATCGCTTGGCGATCTCCAGCTTTTCCTGCGCCGTGTAGCCGACGAATTCGATCGCCTCCATTCGATCCTTGAGCGGTCCCGGGATCTGGTGGGGGAAGTTAGCCGTGGCGATGAACATCACCTCTGAGAGGTCGAACGGAATGCTCATGTAGTGATCCACGAACGCATCGTTCTGCGCCGGGTCGAGCACTTCCATGAGGGCCGCGGAAGGATCTCCCTGGAAAGACACGCCCAGCTTGTCCACCTCGTCGAGCAGGAATACCGGGTTCTTGCTGCCCGCCCGTTTCAGCCCCTCGATGATCCGGCC
>JABDQB010000104.1 GCA_013042495.1 Gemmatimonadota bacterium | reverse complement strand
GCCTCGAGTTGATCGAGGGACTGGCCGAGGTGGACGAGGAATTCTTCGAGGTCTATGCGGAAGAGCGGGAGCCGACGAGAGACGAATTCCTGGGCGCGCTTCGGCGGGCCACGACGAAAGCGACGTTCGTCCCGGTCTTGTGCGGGAGCGCTTTCAAGAACAAGGGAGTCCAGCGGCTGCTCGATGCAGTGATCGACTTCCTCCCGAGCCCGCTCGATTTGCCGGCGGTTCAGGGGGTCGATCCGGAGACCGAGGAAGCGATCGAGAGATCGCCTGACCCGGAAGCTCCGCTCGCGGCGCTGGCCTTCAAGATTCAGACGGATCCCTACCTGGGCAAACTGGCCTGGCTGAGGATCTACAGCGGAACATTGGCGGCGGGAAGCTACGTGCTGAACGCCACCAGGGAAAAGAAGCAGCGCCTCGGTCGGCTCCACCGCATGCATTCGAACAAGCGGGGAGACATCGAGGAAGCGCGGGCAGGCGACATCGTCGCCGCGGTGGGCTTCAAGGCGATCACCACCGGGGACACCATCTGCACACCGGACCACCCGGTCCTGCTGGAGCAGATGAACTTCCCGGAGCCGGTCATCGGCGTGGCGATCGAACCGAAGACCAAGGCGGACGAGGACAAGCTGAACGACGCGCTGCAGAAGCTGAGCGAAGAGGACCCGACCTTCCAGGTCAGGATCGACGACGACACGGGGCAGTTGATCATCTCCGGAATGGGAGAGCTTCACCTCGAGATCCTCGTCGATCGCATGAAGCGGGAGTTCAAGGTCCAGGCCAACGCGGGCACGCCCGAAGTCTCCTACAAGGAGACGTTGGGGCAGGAAGCCACGGCGGAGGTCAAGTTCGTGAGGCAGACCGGCGGTCACGGGCAATACGCCCACGTCGTGCTGAAGGTCGAACCGGGCGAACGAGGCTCGGGGTTGATCTTCGAGGACGCGACGAAGGGCGGCGTGATCCCGAAGGAATTCGTCTCGGGCGTCGAGAAGGGCGTTCGGGAGGGGATGGAAGCCGGAGTGCTGGCTGGGTTCCCCATGGTCGACATCCGGGTGCTCCTCCTCGGTGGCTCAACGCACGAGGTCGACAGCTCGGAGATGGCGTTCAAGGTCGCGGGGGGCATGGCCCTCAAGGACGCGGCCAAGAAAGCGGGACCGGTCCTCCTCGAGCCGATCATGGACGTGGAGATCCGGACCCCGCCGGAGTACATGGGCGACGTCACCGCCGACCTCAGTTCCCGCAGGGGGCAGGTCGGGGGGATGGTTCCCCACGGCGACATCAGAGTTCTCGCGGCTTCGGTGCCGTTGGCCGAAATGTTCGGCTACGCCACCCAGCTGCGATCACTGACCCAGGGTCGCGCGGTTTATTCGATGGAGTTTGCTCGTTTCGAGCCCGCTCCGAAGCAAGTGGTCGAGAGATTCACGAAGGCGGTGGGCTGGTAAAGCCCCCGGGCCGAGGAAGGGAAAGCGATGGCTCGCGAGAAGTTCGAACGCAATAAGGAGCACGTGAACGTCGGCACGATCGGTCACGTGGATCACGGCAAGACTACGTTGACGGCGGCGATCACGAAGACTCTGGCCACGAAGGGGCTGGCGCAGTTCCAGGCCTTCGACATGATCGACAAGGCTCCGGAGGAGCGTGAGCGCGGGATCACGATCTCGACGGCTCATGTGGAGTACCAGTCGGAGTCGCGTCACTACGCGCACGTCGACTGCCCGGGCCACGCGGACTACGTGAAGAACATGATCACCGGCGCGGCTCAGATGGACGGCGCGATTCTGGTGGTGAGCGCGGCGGACGGTCCGATGCCGCAGACTCGCGAGCACATCCTTCTCGCTCGCCAGGTGGGTGTTCCCTACATCGTGGTTTACCTGAACAAGGTGGACCAGGTGGACGACGAGGAGCTTCTGGAGCTGGTGGAGCTTGAGGTTCGTGAGCTTCTGAGCACCTACGAGTTCCCGGGCGACGACATTCCGCTGATCAAGGGCAGTGCCCTGAAGGCTTTGGAGAACGACGATCCGGACAGCGAGGATTGCAAGCCGGTGTGGGAGCTGTTGGCGGCTCTGGATTCCTACGTTCCGACGCCCGAGCGCGAGCTCGACAAGCCGTTCCTGATGCCGGTCGAGGACGTGTTCTCGATCACGGGTCGTGGCACGGTAGTGACGGGCCGAGTAGAGCGTGGCCAGATCAAGGTCGGCGAGGAAGTCGAGATCGTGGGCATGCAGGAAGCGAGCATGAAGACGACCTGTACGGGCGTTGAGATGTTCCGTAAGCTGCTCGACTCGGCGCAGGCTGGTGACAACGCAGGCGTACTGCTTCGCGGCACCAAGAAGGACGATGTGGAGCGCGGCATGGTGCTGGTAAAGCCGGGCAGCGTGACGCCTCACAAGGAGTTTGAGTGCGAGGTCTACATCCTGTCCAAGGATGAGGGAGGCCGTCACACGCCAT
>JABDQB010000102.1 GCA_013042495.1 Gemmatimonadota bacterium | reverse complement strand
GACGACCCGCAGCCTAAGGAAAAGCGATACGCCAGAGCGATCGAAGGCCTGGAACCGGCGCTGACGGATGAGGATCCACTGCCTCGGGCATTTCTCCTGGCCGGGACCGCGTTCCTTGGGCTTCGGGATTACGCGGGCGCTGACTCGATGCTCAACAAGCTGGCGGCGGCGGACCCCGCCTGCGGCGACCTGGTCAACGAACTGCGTTTCAACGCCTGGGTGCCTCTCTACAACAGGGGTATCAACTCGCTTCGCGCTGAAGATCTTGACGCTGCGCTCGCGGCGTTCCTTCAGTCCAACGTGATCTATGAGGACGCAAGGTCCTTGACCAACGCTGCGAACATCTACCAACAGCGCTCCGACAACGAGACGGCCATGCAGCTGTATGCACGGGCGCTCGAGGTCGGTGGTGAGCCGGAGATGGTCCGTGCGGCCAGCATCAACATGGCCGAGTTGTTGAGGCAGGCGGGACGCGATGAAGAGGCACTGGCGATCTACTCGGACTATGCGGATGCCAATCCCGATGACGTCCTCGGCTTGTTGAACTACGCCGTCGCCCTGATGGACGCTGGAGACCCGGACGCCGCCGAACAGATGTTCACGGAGCTTCTTGCCCGCGACGACTTGAGCTTCAGGCAGTGGTCGCAGGTGGGAATCGGACTGTATCGGGCGCAGGACTTCGCGCAGGCTGCCCTGGCCTTCGAGCGGGCCCATGAGATGAACCCGCTCAACAAGGAGACCATGGAGAACCTGGCCAACACCTATTATCAGGCCGAGCGCTACGAAGAACTCATCCCCGTGGCCGGCGAGCTTGTCGAGCGATACCCGTTCGAATCCGTCAACTACAATCTCCTGGCGAATGCGCACCGCGAGCTCGAGGATGCGGATGCAGCGCTGGCCGTGCTCGAGAGGCGCGACGGGCTGACGTACGAGTTCCTTCGCTCTCAGCTCGCCGCGGTATCCGAGGGCGTATACAGCGTCGAAGGCCAGGTCATGAACAAATCGGCGGCTCCGGGCATGGAAGTCAACGTGCCCGTAGACCTTCTGGGTGAAGACGGGCACGTGGTGATGACCGAGCAGCTGATGATCACGCTACCGGCTGAGGGAGAGGCTTCGTCATTCCTCCTTCAGTTCCAGATCGAGGAACCGGTGTCTGGCTTCCAATACAACCAGGGCGGATCTCTTAGCGATTCCTGATTTCGCTCTCACCCCAGTGCGGGCGGGGATCCGATCTGGGTCTCCGCCCGTTTTCTCATCTACGTCCACGGCTCCGCCCGGTTGGAGGAAGCGACGCAGCACAGGTATATTTGCCGCGCGTCGCATTCGAAGGATAAGCCCTGTCGAGATAGGACTCTGAATGGTTCGCGTTGCGCGAGTAAGGCGTGGCTCGATCGGCGCTGACCTGGAGATTCCTCCCGGTGCGGCGTTGCTCGCGATCAACGGTCGGGATCTCCGCGATTCTCTCGACCTCCGGTTCTACGAGGCGGACCCCGAGCTTCACCTCGAGGTCCGGCTGCCGTCCGGTCAGCCGATGGTCTACGAAATCGACAAACACCCCGACGAGACCCTGGGGTTGATTCCCGAGATCGACAAGGTTCGCCGGTGCACGAACGCCTGTCCGTTCTGCTTCGTGAAGGGCAATCCCAAGGCGAGCAAGCTCCGGCAGCCGCTCTACGTCAAGGACGACGACTATCGGTTGTCGTTCATGTTCGGTCACTACGTGACATTGACGAACCTGAGGGACGAAGACTGGGAGCGCATCTTCGAGCAGCGCCTCACCCCTCTGTACGTGAGTGTCCATGCGACCGATCCAGAGGCCCGGCAGCGAATGCTCATCAACCCGAAGTCGGCGATGATCGGGGAAAACCTGGACCGGCTCGAGGAAGGGGGGATCCAGGTTCATGCCCAGGTCGTACTGTGTCCGGGCGTCAACGACGGCGAGATCCTGGAGCGCACGATCACCGACCTGTACGCGCGCGAGGAGCAGGTCCTATCGCTTTCGATCGTGCCGGTAGGTTTGACCGCGTTCAACGCCGACCGGGGTGTCAGGACGCTCACTCCGGAAGAGTGCGTACGAGCTCTCGCCGCGGTGGAGTCCATTCGTGAGCGTGCCTCGGCGGACCGGGGTCGCGCCTGGTGCTACGCCGCTGACGAGATGTTTCTGCAGGCGGGTCTCGCCCTTCCCGAACCGGAGTACTTTGATGACCACGAACTCGTAGCGAATGGAGTCGGCGCCGTTTCGGCCCTGAGCTCGGCCGTGAGGTCGGACCTCGACTCCCTTCCATCCCTGAAAGGCAGCAGGATCGTACTCGTCACTGGGACTTCGATGCGACCGTACCTCGCGGACCTCGCTGACGAGGTTGCGGGCAAGACCGGCGCGTCAGTCACTACCGTGGCTGCACACAACTCGCTCTATGGTCCCATGGTGACGACGGCGGGCCTGCTGTCGGGCGCCGACCATGCCCGTGCGCTCGAGTCCTACCGCGACTTCGACCTGGCTCTCTTCAGCCGATCAGCGCTGAATGACCAGGATCTCTTTCTTGATGACCTGTCCCTGTCCGAGTTGAGGCAGGACCTTCCCGAGCTGAAGATATGTCCATCGGAGCACGTGACGGACACGCTGCTGGCACTGTAGGCCTTCCCACAGTCGCGATCGTGGGCCGCCCCAATGTGGGAAAGTCCACGTTGTTCAATCGCATCCTGGGCCGACGTATCGCCATTGTTGCCGAGCGAAGCGGTGTCACCCGGGATCGGCAATTCGCCGAAGCCGAATGGGCGGGCCGGGAGTTTCTGCTCGTGGATACCGGAGGGATCAATGAAGTTCCTGAAAGACCCCTCGATCGTGAGGTTCGGGCGCAGGTCGTCGAAGCCATCGAGCGGGCACAGGCCATCGTTCTGGTCACCGATGGGCGCGCCGGCATTCACCCGGTCGACGAGCACGTCGCAGATCTTCTCCGCCGATCCGGTCGCCCGGTGGTGCTGGCTGTAAACAAGCTTGATGAGCCGGCTGGAGCCATCGCGCAACATGAGTTCCATACGCTTGGACTTGGGGAGCCCGTACCCGTCTCGGCCCTCAGTGGGAAGGGAAGTGGAGACCTTCTGGATCGTGTGGTCGAGGCGCTGCCCGATCTCGAGGAAGTTGCCGGCATTCCCGTCGGTCTTCGGCTCGCGGTGATCGGCAAGCCGAACGTCGGCAAGTCCAGTTTTGTCAATCGCCTGCTCGGTGAGAATCGCGTATTGGTTCATGATGAAGCGGGCACCACGCGAGACGCCATCGACACCTATCTGGACTTCGAGGGCGAGAGGGTCTGCCTGATCGACACCGCGGGGTTGAGGCGTCGTTCACGCGTCGATGACGATGTCGAATTCTACAGCCGACTGAGGGCCACATCCGCGATTCAGAGGTCTGATGTCTGTCTGCTGGTGGTCGACTGCGCGGCCGGCGTGACGAACCAGGACTTCCGCATCGGAGAGGAGGCCTGGGAGGCCGGAAGGGGGCTCGTCTTCGTGGCCAACAAGTGGGACCTGATCGATGACCGGGGCCCGGACGCGCTCACCATGTTCGAAAGGGACCTCCGCGAGCGGGCTCACTACCTGAGATGGGTACCCATCGTCACGACCTCAGCGCTCTCGGGAAAGCGGTTGCCAAGGGCGATTGAACTTGCCCGTGACGTGCAGCGCGAACGGTCCCGTCGAATCCCGACGGCCGAGGTCAATCGAGTGCTGCGCGCCCTGGTGGCGCGCAAACAGCCTCCGCAGGGCGCGAGGGGCGATGTCAGGATATACTACGCCAGTCAGGTGGATGTGGAACCGCCTGTCTTCGTTCTCTGGTCGAACCGTCCCAAGGATCTGAAGACGTCTTATGTCCGCTATGTGTCCAACGGGTTTCGCAGGGAGTGGGGTTTCGTCGGATCGCCCTTTCGGATTTCCGCCCGACAGCGACGCGAGGGAGACCGCGACGCGTGACTATGGTCCGGGACGGAGGGACGCCTGATGACGGTCTTCCTGTTCGCTCTGGCGGCCTACCTCATGGGCTCGATTCCGACGAGCTACGTCGTAGGGAAG
>JABDQB010000097.1 GCA_013042495.1 Gemmatimonadota bacterium | reverse complement strand
GGGGATGCGAACCGGGCAGAAGCGGCTCTCGCGCGCGCAGAGGGCAGGATACCGGACGCACTCTTCCTGATCGACCAGGCTCGAATCGCCTTTCTCGAGCATGACGTTTCGGGGACGGAGGACTACTGGGCTGCGTGCCGAATCGCCGATGAGGTGGGATCTACCGAGATCTGGCTGGACATCGAAGTTCTGGCGACGCCCGAGGAACACGACACCTGGGATCGACTTCGAACGCTGCCGGCGGCTGATCGCGATGCCTGCGCGTTCTTCAGACGCTTCTGGAACCGCCGTGCGGCGGCGGCTGGAATGGGCGTCGACGATCGGATTGTCGCTCATTACCAGCGCACGCGGTTCGCGCTCGATCACTATCGACGGCGTGGCAGGGTCCGGCCCCGCTTCGCCGCCAGATTGGGCCGACCCACCAATTCCGTGTACGACGACCGCGGATTGCTCTACGTACGCATGGGAGACCCCGATGAGGTCGCCATCCATGGCGGCAGCGACTGCATTGAGCCCAACATCTCCTGGGCATATGACCGCCCGGGCGGGTACCGCATCTATCACCTGTCGCCTCTGGCGGGCGTCGACGATTGGTACCTGCAAGAGAATCTGGCCATCGTGTACCGCTGTGGCAGCTGGGACAGGAATCCAATGGTGGCGATTTCGCCCCTGCTGCTGGATGTGCCGGGACAGCCGTTTCACGACCTGTATCTGTCGCGGATGGGCCTCGACCCGCGGTACGCCCGCATCGCCAACCACGCGCTCAGCCTGATCGGCGATGCGTTTGCGGGCTCACGGCTGGCCGAAGAACTCACCGTCGAGCGCGAGTGGACGTGGCAGGACGGAGAATACGCCATCTCCACCGTGCCAGAGCGCCCGGCCGTGGACCTGAGCGTCGACTTCGCACTTGAATGGCTCCAATTCCGAGCTCCCCGTCCGGGGCTGACGCGCGTGTGGCTCAACGGACTCGCCGAAGCTTCGGCGCTTCAGCCGGTCGAGAAGGAAGGGCAGGACGTGTACCGGGTGCAAATCGTGTGGACGCTCCTCGACGAGACGGGGCTGTTCTACCGGTTCATTCCCTCCTCGTTCGACGCGGCGGTCGACGGACCCCTGGACGACGAAGCGGGGCTCTCGCTCCGCAAGTCGGCAGACCTGCCCCCGGGAACCTACCGATGGATGTTGGCGATATCGGATGCCAATTCGACCGCCGACGGTCAGGGAAAAAAGGTCCGCGGCGGCTACGCGGGCGGAGACGTGGTCGTGCGGGATCTGGGCACGGATCTGCCGGTGCTGTCCGACGTGGCGGTGTCTGCCGATTCCGTCGGCGCGTGGTCGCCAACCGCGGGGATCAGCCTCAACCCGACTCCGGCCCGACTGACCGGGGACGACGGAGTGGCCTTCATCTACTACGAGGTCTACAACCTCACACCGGGAGGCATGTACGAGACGCGAGTCGTGCTCCAGCCGGAGGACGGAGGGCCGTCGTTCGATCTGTCGTATCCGGGGACCGCTCAGCGTTCTGCCAGTATCGTGACGCGCGGCCATCTTCGGATAGACCTGTCCGCTTCTTCGCCCGGCCGCTACGAGATGTCGGTAACGGTTCGCGACCTGACGAGCGGTCACGTCACCCTTCCGGTACGAACGGACATTCTCGTGACCCGCGATTGACCCGTCAGCTCGCAGGCTTACAGTTCGAGTTCAGCCTGGGTCTTGTCGGAAGGGTCTTCCACCCCATCCGCGCCAGGACTCGAGTCTTCGTCCATCGGTGGCGGCGCAGCAGTCTGATCCGGTTCCAGGTCTTCGACCTCCGACGTGTTCTCCCCGGACGAGATACGGAGCGGGTGGACGGCCACGACGGGACCGGCCCGTTCGGCGAGCGCGTCGATCTTGACCGACGCTCCCCGCCGCGGTTTCACGGGGAGAGTTTCGACCGAGATGGGAACGACTTCACCGGATGCCAGTTCGCACATGCCCAGGTCACCCGGATGAACCGCGAGCACTCCGACCAGCTGACCTGCACGGTCCGTGTCCGGCAGAAGGGCCATTCCCTTGCCGGCCCGTCCCTGCCGCTTGAGTTCGGTAAACGGAACTCGTTTTCCAAGTCCGCCGGCCCCGACGACGAGCAGTTCGCTGTCTCTCCGCGGAGCCAGGGCGGCCACCAGTCCGTCGCCCTTTCCGACCTCGATTCCACGCACGCCCCGCGCCGTTCGACCCATCGTCCGGACTTCTTCCTCGGAGAACCGAATGGCGAGGCCTTGCCGGGTCGCGAGCAGGAGTTCTCCCGTTCCAGCGCTCGGACGCACTGCCATCACCTCATCATCTTTTGAGAGGCCGATCGCTTTAATCCCGCCCGATCTCACGCTGGAGTACTCCGAAAGTCCGGTTCGTTTGACCTGTCCATCCCTGGTTACGAACAACAAGAACTTCTCGTCGTCGAACTCCGGCACCGGAACGACGGAGACGATTCGATCTCCGGGGTCGAGGGTCACCAGGTCGGAGATCTGCTTGCCCCGCGAACTTCGGGTACCACGCGGGAAGTCCCTGACCCGGACGGAGTGCACGCTGCCCCGGGCCGTGAAGAGCAGTATCTCGGTGGCCCCGCGAGCCACGAACGTCTGACACACGAAGTCGCCATCCCGCTCGGCCATGGCTTCGGCACCCGACATTCCGCCGCTGCCCCGGACCGCCACGGCTTTGGCGTATCCAAGACGAGTGATCATCACGAGGGACGACTCGCCGCTCTCTCCGGATGGGAGTGGAAACACGTCGTTCTCATCGAGAATTTCGGTCCGACGGTCGTCTCCATAGCGGGTGACGAGCTCCGCCAGCTCTGCTCGGAGCAGGTCTCGGCGGGCCGCATCTTCCTCGACCAGGATTCGCAGCTGCTCAATCCGGCCGCGAAGGCCCTCGAGTTCGTCGATCAGCTTCTTTCGCTCGAGTTGGGTGAGGCGGGCCAGACGCATGGCCAGAATAGCCTCTGCCTGCCGCTGGGACAGACCGAACTCGGCGCACAGGCGGTCAGCGGCCGACTTCGGCGATGTAGAAGCGCGGATGAGCTCGATCACACGGTCGATATGGTCGAGCGCAGAGAGAAGCCCGTCCAGCACGTGGGCCCTGTCCTCCGACTCGTTGAGTTCGAACAGGGCACGCCGGCGAATCACGTCGAGCCGGTAGTCGACGAAGCACTTCAGGGCCTGCTTGAGGTCCAGCTGTTCGGGCTTCCCGTCGACGAGCGCCAGCATGATGACGCCGAAGGTGCTCTTCAACTGCGTCTTCAGGAACAGGGTCTTGAGCAGCTTCTTGACGTCGGCGTCGCGCTTCAACTCGATCACCAGACGGATGCCGTCCCTGTCCGATTCGTCTCGCAGATCGGTGATTGCGTCTACTCTGCCGCTTCGTACGATCTTCGTGATCTGCTCGATGATACGAGTCTTGTTGACCTGATACGGGAGTTCGGTGACGACCAGCGACGTCTTGCCGTACATGCCCTCTTCCAGGTGCATGCGGGCCCTCATTTCCACGAGGCCGCGCCCCTTCCGATAGGCATCCCCGATGCCCTCCCAACCCCAGATGTATCCACCGGTCGGGAAGTCCGGTCCGTCGACGAGCTCGACCAGTTCGTCTACGGTGCACTCCGGATACCGGACCAGGTGATCCGTGGCCGCAGCGAGCTCTCGCAGATTGTGTGGCGGGATCTTGGTGGCCATTCCCACCGCGATTCCGTCCGAGCCGTTCAGGAGAAGATGCGGGAGACGCGCCGGAAGGGAGGTGGGCTCCTTGAGCCGACCGTCGAAGTTGGGCACAAAATCGACGGTCTCCCGGTCGATGTCGGTGAGCAGCTCCATCGCCACCTGCGCGAGCTTCGCCTCGGTGTAGCGATAGGCGGCCGCGCTGTCCCCGTCGATGGAGCCGAAGTTCCCCTGTCCGTCCACGAGCGGGTAGCGAAGAGAGAACTCCTGCACCATTCGGACGAGCGTGTCGTAGACTGCACTGTCTCCGTGCGGGTGATACTTGCCGAGCACGTCGCCCACCACGGTAGCGCACTTCTTGTGCTCACGTCCGGGGAGCAGGCCCAGTTCGTACATCGCGTAGAGGATGCGCCGGTGGACGGGCTTCAGCCCATCCCGGGCATCGGGAAGTGCACGCTGAACGATGACGCTCATCGAGTAGTCGATGAAGGAGTCTCGAAGCTCCTCTTCGATGAGTCGGGTGACGATTCTTTCGTTGCGAGCGGAGGTCTTCACGGTGAAACGGCGCGTCCTTTCAGCACGTGGCGGGCCAGTTGCGAGTCACGGTCGGATTGTCGCGGCGAGCGTCACGGGACACAAGAGCCGCCGCGAAGGCAGACTGCCCGTGGGACACCCGATGGAGGTGGCAGGGGCCGGCTGGAGCTCTGCGGGTGAGAAGTTCGGCCGTCTCCCGCTGCGATTCGCTGGGAGTTGATGGGACCGCCAGAAGAATGGCGGGCGACCGATCGTCCTCCGGAACGTGGAGGATCATGGTGCCGGGTTCGGGAGTCGTGGACGAATCGAACGACTGGGCCCGGCCCGACGCGTCGATCGCGAGGACCCGTCCCTCGGCCAGATGGCCCGCGAGCCAGCTGCCGTACTCGAGCCAGGCGATGATCGGATCGACGTCTCCCCCGCCGATCGCCGGCTCGAGCTCCTCCCGGTATCGACGACTCGCTTCCGCAAAAGCCTCGGCGTTCGACGACTTCAACTCCACGAGGAGTCTGCGATAAGCCGGCCGCATGTCGGAAAGGCCGGCCCGCAGCAGGGCTTCCTCGGTTCGACCGTCCGCCGGTCCTTCACTCACCGGCGGTCATCGAGTTCAGGAATTCCGTGTTGTCCGCGGTCCTCTTCAGTCGCTCGATGAGGAACTGAATCGCTTCAGCCGGTGGCATGTCCGCAAGGAAGTTCCGGAGCAGATAGATGCGGTTCAGTTCCACTTCGTCGAGGAGGAGCTCCTCGCGCCGGGTGCTCGACCGATTGACATCGATGGCCGGGTAGATACGCTTGTCCGCGATCTGGCGATCGAGCAACACCTCGCTGTTTCCCGTTCCCTTGAACTCCTCGAAGATGACCTCGTCCATGCGACTGCCCGTTTCGACCAGGGCCGTTGCGATGATCGTCAGGCTTCCGCCTTCCTCGATGTTCCGCGCCGCTCCGAAGAACCGCTTCGGCTTGTGCAGCGCGTTGGCATCGACGCCACCCGACAGGATCTTCCCGGAATGCGGCACCGTGGTGTTGTACGCCCGGGCCAGCCGGGTGATCGAGTCGAGAAGAATCACGACGTCCTTCTTGTACTCGACGAGTCGCTTGGCCTTGTCGAGGACCATCTCCGCGACCTGGGTGTGGCGGTCCGCCGGCTCGTCGAACGTGGAGGAAATGATCTCTGCCGCGACGTTCTCCTCCATGTCCGTGACTTCTTCCGGACGTTCGTCGATGAGCAGAACAATGAGGTATACGTCCGGGTCATTTTCCAGGATCGCGTTGGCGATCTTCTGCAGGATGATCGTCTTACCGGCCTTCGGGGGCGAAACGATCAGCATTCGCTGTCCCTTACCCACCGGTGCCATGAGGTCCAGAACCCGCATCGAGATATCGCCGTCCGACTTCTCCAGGCGAAGGCGATCTTCCGGATAGCGAGGACGGAGATTGTCAAAGGCGATACGGTGCTTTGCGGCTTCAGGGTCGTCGGTGTTCACCTCCTCGACCTTGAGAAGCGCCAGGTAGCGCTCTCCCTCCTTGGGGGGCCGAACCCGGCCCTTTACGGTGTCCCCGGTTCGCAGGTCGAAGCGTTTGATCTGTGACGGCGACACGTAGATGTCGTCGGGCCCATAGAGGTAATTCCAGTCCTGACTGCGCAAGAACCCGTAGCCTTCAGGCAGGATCTCCAATACGCCCTCTCCACGGAGAACGACGTCAGAATCGAGCAGGTTCTGCTCGATGCGAAAGATGAGATCCTGCTTTCGAAGGCCGGAGAAGTTGGCGATGCTCAACTCCTCCGCCATCTGGTGCAGTTCTTCTATGGACTTGGATTTCAGTTCGGCGATGTCCACGGGGTGCTCCGGTTGGTTGGGATGGCCAGTCGATGCCACGATCTGACCCTGCCGCAAGGCAGCCTGTCAAGTAGAGATCAGTTCAGATAACGGTCGTCTAGCGGTCCGAAAAAAGCGGGTTCGGTGAGAGTCGGGTGGCTCACCCTCATATAACCGGATCCGGGACCACGGTCAAGATCGCGGACGGGGCCGGCACCGGATACGTTCGATACGGGCGCGGTTCCACAGCGGAGAACTCGGCCGCCCGGATTCGATTCGCACGCGGAGGCGCAGGATGGCACGACACAATCGGGAGGCGCGCGGCGTCGATCAGCTGGGCACCCTCTGGCGGATCAGCTACCAGCCCGACTGGCTGAGCCGAATCAAGATATCGCGCCAGTTGCCCGGCGACCGCAGGCGCTCCATGGTGACGTTGTTCCGTAATCCGGCGCGCAGGGCCGAGGCGTCGCCCGGCAAAACCGTTCGTACCGGCGTGTCTGCGGTGGATGGCTCCGCGGACATTCGCATCTCGGTGGAGGACCCGGACGGCGTCGTTGAATCGGTCGTCGTGGTCACCCGAAAGAAACGGGGTCGAAAGAGCGAAGTGGTCAAGTACGTACTGGAGTCGCGTCTCCCGCCGCCCCGAAGCTGACGAATCTCTCTAGAACAACTTGAAACGCAGCCAGCGCCACGGATCGCTTCGCAGTTGCGTCTTCAGGCTGTCCATCCTCGCGTAGAATGCTTCCTGCTGCCGCGCGAGTTCATCGTCATACAGCGCCCTGCCTGCCGTTCCCCTCCCGGCGCGAAGGTCTCGGTCCAACCGGTCGAGGTTGGTGGATATCCGCTCCAGGCGATCGGCGAGGTCCGTGACGGTCCGGGTAGCCTCCGCGGCGCGCTCCTCCCCGCGCAGGTCACTCAGGGTCGCGGCCATCGATGCCAGGATATGTCCCAGGGAATCGGCGGCAATACGCGCCGGCAACGAATTCTCCGACCTCAGGGCGCTGGAAATCGCGCCCGCGTGACCGGCCAGGATCTTCATTCGGCCGATCAGTGCCGTGTCACGACGCAGACTCGCGGCGGTTCCGGGGCCGTCGGCAAGGCTCTCGGCCAGGTCCAGCGACAACTGGCTGAGCGTGTCCACGGCTTCGCGTGCCGTACCCGCCAGGGCCAGGAGGTAATCGGCCGAACGGGCGACCGGTACTGCAAGCGTGTCGGCAAAGTCGAACGGTCCTCCATCAGGACTCCCCGGGTCCAGCTTGAGGACGACAGGTGCGAGGAGCGACGAACTGCTGATGGTGGCCCGGGTGTCCGAGCGGAGGAAGGGCACGGCCGCCCAGTTGAGGGTAGCGTGGACCACCACCCGGCTTCCGATTCGACCCTCCGGGCTGCCGAAGAACACTCCCGTCACCCGACCGGACGGAGCCCCGGCCACCCAAACGTCGGCACCGGGGACCAGTCCCCTGGCTTCGGACGCGAGGACCACGATCTCCGGCCCCTCCACCAGGGCCCGCCGAATCGTGTCGAGAAAGAAGACAGCGGTCGAAACGCTGATGATACCCAGCAAGATGAAGATGCCGGGCAGGTAGCCGCGCCAGTGTCCGGGCCTGCGGATCGGTCTCACAGTCTTGCGCCGACGCCAGACGTACGCGATGAATCCTCGGTCACCGAATCGAACC
>JABDQB010000093.1 GCA_013042495.1 Gemmatimonadota bacterium | reverse complement strand
TTCCTGTACACGGGCATACTCGTCGCGCTGCTTGCGGTCGTGCTCCTGATGTTCAGGCCGGCCATTTACAGGGATGTCCGGGCGTACCTGATCGTCATGGGGCTGGTGGCCGTGGTCATGGTGGCGGCCAGCCTCATTCAGCGGGCCGGCTATCCGTCGGAACTCATCCCTGTGGCTCTACTCGCGCTCCTGATAGGGGCTCTCTACGACGGGCTCATAGGGTTCGTGGCGGTAGCCGTGGTCGCCGGAGTCGTCGGCGGGCAGATCGTCCTGCTGGGCGAGGCGGTGTTCGCCCTGGCCGCCGTAAGCGTCCCGTTCAAGATGATCGCCGCTGGTGGCGCGGGAGCCCTGGGGATCCGCCGGGTGCGCCGCCGCAGCCACAGCTGGGTGCTGATCGCGCTGATCACGGGAGCCTACTTCCTGGCCGGCCTGGCCATGGTGCTTCTGCGGTCGATGCCTGCGCAGGAGATCTTGCAAGCGCTGTTCTGGGGAGGCGTCAGCGCGACGCTCTGCACGGTGCTGGCAGTGGCGGCATTCATCCCGGCCCTCGAAAAGCTGACGGGCGTGAGTACCGACCAGTCGCTCCTCGAACTCAGCGACCTGAACGCCCCACTTCTCCGTGAACTGTCCCGGGAGGCGCCCGGCACGTATGCCCATTCGATCAACGTCGCGAACCTCGCGGAGGCCGCCTGCCTGGGTATCGGAGCGAACGCCCTGCTGGTGCGAGCCGGTGTCTATTATCATGACATCGGCAAGATGGCGAATCCTCAGTTCTTCGTGGAAAACCAGCCGCGTGGCCGGAATCCTCACGACCGTCTGCCGCCGCGGCGGAGCGCCGCGATCATCCGCGACCACGTCAAGGACGGTCTCCGACTCGCCTCCGAGCACCGGCTGCCCCGGGTGATTCACGATTTCATCCGGGAACACCACGGCACGACGATGATCTCCTTCTTCCTGGACAAGGCGCGCGAAGCCGAGCCCGATCTCGACCTCGACCCCTCGGACTTCGCCTATCCGGGGCCGAAGCCGCAAAGCCGCGAGACGGCAGTCGTCATGTTGGCCGACGCCATCGAATCGGCGACCCGTGTCCTCCAGGACCCGACGCCGGACCGTCTCCGTGCAACGATCGAGCAACTGGTGAACAGCCGGATCGCAGAGAACCAGCTCGATCAGTGCCCCCTGACGCTTCGGGATCTGGAGATCGCGAAGGCCGAATTCGCCCGCGTCCTGATCGGCATGTATCACCAGCGGATCGACTATCCGTCGGGAGTCCACTCGGTGGTCAAGCCGCCCGCCGCCGAAGGGGACGGTGCCGTGGATGACGCGACTCCGGCCTGATTGGCGTCGAGCTCGGTCATGCCGCCCGTACTGCACTTCAACCGGATCTCTGACTGGCCTCCACTACGTGGTCGCGAGAAGCTCCTCGCACGAGCCGCGACGGCGGCTCTCGAAGCGCGGGGCGAGCGGGTCGGAGAGGTGTCCTACACGTTCGTCTCGGCAGACGAGATCCAGGCGCTCAATCGCGACTATCTGGAGCGTGACCGGCCCACGGATGTCATCGCTTTCGACCTGGGAAGTGGTGACGACCTGCTCGGCGACGTCTACATATCTCCGGAGGTGGCGGCGGCGAACGCGGTCGAGCACGGCCAGGCGACCGAGCACGAAGTCCTTCGACTCGTCATACATGGGTCGCTGCACGTCATAGGCCTGGACCATCCCGAGGACCCGGGCGGGGAGACCGCGCCGATGTTCGTCCTGCAGGAGGAGTTGCTGCGAGCCCTCCTGGGCGGCTAGCCTCAGGACGGACGTGAAGAAGCCATAGAGCGCAGGTGGTCGACCATGCAGGGAATCTCGCACCGTCTCAGACGATACCTCGTTACGGGGCTGATCGTGATCGCGCCGATCGGCGTCACGGTGTGGGTCCTTTCGTGGTTGTTTCTGAGGCTGGATCCGATCATCGGCAGGTACCTTCCAACGATTGCCGGTTATCAACCTCGGGGACTCGGCATCGTGGCCCTACTGGCGCTGCTGGTGGTCGTGGGCTGGGCCTCCCAGAAGGCCCTGGGTCGGCGGGCGCTGCGAGTCTGGAACTCCGTCGCCAATCGCGTCCCGGTGGCCCGCAGATTGTACAGCGCATCCTCTCACGTGTTCGAGGCCGTCCTCACCCGCGACCAGAAGCTCTTCCGGCACTGTGCCCTCATCGAGTATCCTTCACCCGGATCACATACCCTGGTGTTCGAGACGGCGGACGCGCCGCGGCAGGCGAACGACGTGATCGGAGAGGCCTCGGTCGCGGTGTTCCTGCCCACGGTGCCCAATCCGACCTCGGGTTTCCTGCTCTTCGTCCCGCGAAGCCGCGTGCATCGGCTGAACATGACGGTGGAAGAGGGATTCAAGATGATTCTATCCGCGGGTATGGCCGTACCCGAGCTGGCCGCGGTGGAGCCTCCAGTGGACGACCGATGAGCGACAAGACCGACCAGATGGAGCAGGCGCTGGACCAGGTGCTCGGTCTCCTCGAGGCTCGGGACTACGAAGGTCTGCGGGCCGCGCTGGAGAGCGTCCACCCCAGTGACATGGCGGACCTCGTCGAGCACCTCGAGGACGAAGAGCGGCTGTCACTGGTCCAGCATCTGCCCCCGGACCTCGCGGCGGACACGCTCGCCGAGATGGAGGATGTCGAGCGCCCCGGGGAGTTGCTGCTTCAGCTGGAGCCGGAACGCACGGCGGAGATCGTCCGCGAGATGGCCGACGACGACGCCGCCGACGTCATCGGCGAGCTGGAGCCCGCGCAGCAGGCCCGGGTGCTGGCGGCCGTGGCTGACGAAGAAGCGGCCGAAATCGAAGAGCTCCTGACCTACCCGGAGGAGTCGGCTGGCGGGCTGATGACCCGCGAAGTGCTTTCCGTGTCGACCCGCCTC
>JABDQB010000091.1 GCA_013042495.1 Gemmatimonadota bacterium | reverse complement strand
ATCGAACACGGGCTGGGTTTGAATGAACTGGGCCCCGGCATTGACCTTCTTCTCGGCCCGGATTGCCTCGTATGCGGGTATTGCCCCGAACGGTGAGGCCGCCGCTCCCAGGAAGAGCCGAGGCGGGTCCTCGATTTCTCTTCCGTCGAGACAGCGTCCCTCGTCGCGCAGGCGACGCAGCATCCAGAGCAACTGGACCGAGTCCAGGTCGAATTGGTCGGGCTTGGCCATGGGCGCGGGACCGAAGCGCTGGTGGTCGCCCGTGAGGCACAGGACGTTGCGGATACCCAGGCCGCCGGCGCCGATAGCGTCGGCCTCCAGCGCCAACCGGTTGCGGTCCCTTGCCTGAAGCTGCATGACGGGCTCGATCCCGGCGTCCAGGCAGATCTTGCTCGACGCCAGGCTACTCATTCGAGCCGAGGCCGAAGCGTTGTCCGTGAAGTTGGCCGCGGTGACGATTCCTCGCAGCCAACCAACTTTCTCCCGTATAGACTCCGGGGAGGAACCGCGGGGCGGAGCGATCTCCGCGGTGACGACGAAGCTGCCCCTTCGGAGGCTCGCCTCGAGACCGGAAGCCGGTTCGTCGCAGGCCGGCGGGTGGTAGCGATCATCCCCCTGCCACCACGCCGGCTGGCGCACCTCGAGCAGCAGAGCCTCTCGCTCCCGTCGGAAGCGCTTCCGATCGAAGAAGGCATCACGGATCCGTGGTCCTTTCCCCCTCTCGCGCAGCGTGCGAAGAAGCTCCAGCCAGGTCTCGCGTCCCACCCGGTCTCCATCCAGGGGAGCGCACACCTCCAGCAGACGGTCTTCCAGGCCCTTCCTGTTCGCCTTGTCGTAGATCAGGTACCACGTGCAGGGTCGGGACGGGTCGACTTCACAGGAATCCGGGGTGGCTCCCCCGCACGGCCCGTTTCGCAGTCCCTTCGGGCAGGTCATCGGGCATATCAGAGCGGTCTGCTCGAGGATGCAGTTGCCGCACATCCGACACCCGAACAGAGGTTCCTTGATCAATCTCTCGACGCGCGTGAAGGCCCGAACGAAGAAGCCGTCTTCTGCCGTTCTGCAGGGCCTGAATGGCGCCTGGTAGCGGCGTGGAGAAAAGAGGGACACTAGGCCTCGGCAGCCGCGGCTCGATGAGTGGCGATCCAGTTCATGCAGTGCTCGTCGTGCCCCATGAGCAGGTCTCCGGCCAGTATCCCGGTGCGGCTCGTCTCGTCCAGCGGATTCGTGATCACGGCGGTGATCCCGGACGCCGCTGTCATGGAGAGAAAGGCGGAGTTCAGCGCCGGTCGACCGGGCAAGCCGAAGGAGACATTGCTCGCGCCGCATACCGTGTTCAGGCCCAACTCGCTCGTCACCAGGCGAAGGGTCTCGAGGGCAACTCGGCCAGCCTCCGGGGACGCCCCCACGGGCAGCACGAGCGGATCGATGAGGACATCCGCCGCCGGGATGCCGTGCTCCCCCGCCCGGTTCAAGATCGTTCGGGCGACGGCGAGACGCTTCTCGGCGCTCTCGGGAATTCCGTCTTCGTCCATCACCAGCCCGATGACCGCAGCTTCGTGCCGAGCCACCAGGGGGAAGACGGCCTCCATGCGATCGCTCTCGCCAGTGACCGAGTTGACCAGCGCCCTTCCCTGGTAGACTTCTAGACCGCGGTCAAGAGCTTCGACAACGCTGGAATCGATGCAAAGCGGCACTTCGGTGACCGACTGCACGATCTCGATGACCTCGGCCAGGAGCGCCGGCTCGTCTACCATCGGGATTCCCGCGTTTACATCCAGGACGGAGGCGCCCGCCGCCACCTGGGCCAAAGCATCGGCGCCAACGCGTTCCAGGTTCCCCGAGGCCATCTCGGCCGCGAGGGCCCTTCTTCCCGTGGGGTTGATTCGTTCGCCGATGATGCAGACAGGTCGACCGGGTCCGATCGCGACCGTCTTCGCTGCCGAACTCAGGATGGTTTCCAAGCCATACCTCCCGCGGTACTTGTCCTGATGCACGCAACATACTAACGCTTGTCAGAGCGGCTGGGATACCGACCCGACCCGTCTGGATCCGGCAACGACTAGCCATTCAACTCCTGAGGCACCTGATGAGACCGACTCTCCGTTTTCTGGATGACCAGCTCATCGGCCGGATTCTGGACGAGGCCAGGGATCTGCTTCGGACTCTCGGGGTGACGATCCACAACCAGGAGGTACTGGCGCTCCTTGGGGATCACGGAGCCGAAGTCGATCCCAAGACCGAGCTCGCGATCCTCCCGGACGATATCATCGAGCGGGCACTGGCCACGTCGCCCGGGCCGTTCAAGCTGTACGACGTGCTCGGCAACCAGACGCACGATTTCTCGGGGCACAACGTACATTTCACCCCGGGCTCGGCCGCCATCAACATCCTGGATGACGCAACGGGAGAGATCCGGCGGCCCGCCACCGCGGACTACGTCCGGTACGCGAAGCTCATGGGGGGGCTGGAGAACATCGCCTCCCAGAGCACGGCGTTCATCCCCGCTGACGTGCCCGACGAAATCTCCGACAGCTACCGGCTCTTCCTGAGTCTGCTGACCTGCGAGAAACCCGTCGTAACAGGAGCTTTTTCGGGCGAAGCCTTCAACCTGATTCGAGATCTTCAGATCATCGTGCGGGGCAGCGCCGACGAGCTGAAGCAGAAACCTCTGGCCATCCTGTCGTGCTGCCCGACTCCTGCCCTCAAGTGGAGTGAGGCAACCAGCCAGAACGTTCTTGACTGCGCGCGGGCTTCGATCCCGGTCGAGTTCATCTCCATGCCCCTGTCCGGGTTCGTGGGTCCCGTCACCGTGGTCGGTACACTGATCCAGCACACCGCCGAGACTCTGAGCGGGGTGGCGATCAGTCAGCTGGCCAACCCCGGGGCTCCGATGCTGTATGGAGGGGCCTCGGCGATCTTCGACATCCGCTACGAGACGACCCCCTTCGGCGCGGTGGAGACCATGATGACCGACTGCGCCCACACGGAAATCGGGAAGCACCTGGGCATGCCCACGCAGGCGTACACGGCCATGAGCGACGCGAAGCGCCTCGACGCCCAGGCGGGGCTGGAAACTGGGGTCGGGGCAACGCTCGGGGCGTTGGTCGGCACCAACAACATCTCCGGTCCGGGGATCCTGGACTTCATCAACTGCCAGAGTCTCCAGAAACTGGTCGTCGACAACGAGATCTGCGGGATGACCTTCCGAATGCTGGAAGGCATCACCCCGCGGGAGGATTTTCCCGCGCGGCCTCTGTTCGAGGAACTGCTTCGGGACAAGCACCTCATCATCGCCGATCACACGCGGCGCTACCTGAGGGAAGAGATCCGCTTCCCCGGAACCGTCGTCGACCGGGCCAACCGGGCCCGATGGCAGGACGAGGGAGCCCTGAGCCTTCGCGAACGGGCGTCAGGCGAGGTGGAGCGTCTGATCCGGGAAGCCGAGCCCTCCCGCCTGGATGAAGGCGTGAAGAGACAGCTCGTCGGACGAATGGAAGCGGCGGCCCGGCAGGCCGGGATGGACGCATTGCCGTCGAGGGAGGCATGACCGGGATCATCCCCCTGGCGGCGATTGAGGTGGCGCCGGCCCCCGAGACCGTCCTCCGGACGCAGGGCATTCCCGAGGGCCATCCGGTGCCGGAGCGAGTTGCTGGCCTGGTGGAGGAGGCGAGGGATCTCTACGAAACGCTGGCCCGGCCGATCGGGCTCCTCGCCCGGATCTCTCCGTCCGACTTCCTCGACGTGTACGACGGCGAAGGCCGAAATTCGGAGCGCTCTCCGCTGCCCGGGATCGCGGCGAGAGCGGGTCACATGGCCCTCTTCGCCGCCACGCTGGGAGAGCCCGTCAGCCGGAAGATAAAAAACCTGTTCGCGGGAAACGACGCGGCGCTCGGCTGCATGCTGGACGGCATCGCGTCGGAGCGCGCCGACATTGCGGCCAACCTCCTGGGCCGGACGTTCCTCGAATCCGTGGTCAACGATTTGGCGCATTCGGGGATGACGGTACTGCCCTACAGTCCGGGGTATTGCGGGTGGCATGTCAGCGGACAACGGAGCCTCTCCGCCTACCTCGACCCCGGGCAGATCGGCATCGAGCTGAACGCCAGCTCTCTGATGTCTCCGATCAAGTCCGTGTCGGGTGTCCTTGTCGCCGGACCGCCGGAGATCCACGCCTTCGACAACGACTTCGACTTCTGCCTCGATTGCGACACGTGGGAATGCCGCGAGCGTATCGCATCGCTCGCCCACCCACCGCCCACGAAGACCGAACGGAGCTCGGAAT
>JABDQB010000084.1 GCA_013042495.1 Gemmatimonadota bacterium | reverse complement strand
CTTCCGCCCAGGCCTGGCGAACGTCCATATGCCCCTCATCTGCGGGCCTCACGCCGGCCACTTCGTCGGCGTTCGAAGATGTCGGTTCGGGCTCCGATTCGAGAGCGGGAAGCTCGGCGTCAGCGGGCGTTGCCCGGGGAGCCGGGCTTCGCGTCACCTTCGACTTGCGAGGCGCGGGATCCTTCGGGACCGGAGGCGACCGGTGCCCGACGGGCACCGCAGACGCACCCGCGTCGCCGAGCATCTGGAGCAGGTCGGCGAATTCCACGCTGCTCTCCAGGCTCGCGAGCCGGAGAAGCAGAACCTCAACCTGGATCCGCGGCTGAGCGCTCCGCCGGAAGCGACCGGCAGACTCGAAATCGGCCGTCGCTACCAGGAGTCGGAGCAGATCTTCCGCGCTGAAACGCTGGCTGATCGCGGCGAGCGAAACCCGGGCTTCCGCGCTCAACTCCGTTGCGTCGCTCTCCGGATCAAGACTGAGTGCGAGAACGGCCCTCAACGTATCTCCGAGACCCTGCACGAATTCAGCAAGATCGTAGCCTTCGTCCAGGAGCGCCTGTACGAAGGGAAAAACCGCCGCCCGGTCTCCCGCGTGCACGATCTCGAGCAACTCGAGGAAGCGCTCCTCCTCCACCAGGCCGAGCATCTTCCGCACGTCTTCGGTGGAGACCTGGTCACCGCTGAACGAGAGCACCTGGTCCAACAGGGAAAGGGCGTCGCGCACTCCGCCCTCCGCCCGGCGAGCAATGGGCAGAAGCGCGTCCTCGTCAGCCGCCACGCCCTCCAGTTCCAGTACCCGGGCAAGCCTGGACACCAGGTCGGAAACCGAGACGCGGCGGAAATCGAAGCGCTGGACCCGCGACATTACCGGAGAGGCGCTCTGTCTGATCTTCTGCGGCTCGGTCGTCGCGAACACGAAGATGACGCGGGGAGGTGGCTCCTCCAGGATTTTCAAGAGAGCGTTCCACGCTTCCCGCGTGAGCATGTGGGCCTCATCGATGATGTAGACCTTGTAACGCTTCTCGTCCGACGGCGCGTACATCGCTCGCTCTCGAAGGTCGCGGGCGTCGTCGACACCGCGATTACTGGCAGCATCGATCTCGACCACGTCCAGTGATGTCCTTCCCGACCAGATGCTGGTACAGGATTCGCACGAACCACAGGGCTCACCGTCCGCCCGATCCGCGCAATTCAATGCCATCGCCAGGACACGTGCGGCCGTCGTCTTTCCGATTCCTCTCGGCCCACAGAACAGGTAGGCGTGCGCGGCCCGTCCCGTTTCGACGGCAACACGAAGCGTCGAGGCGACGTGATCCTGTCCGACGAGATCGGCGAACCGTCGGGGTCGGTGGGTTCGGGCCAGCGCTGTTCGATACATGGGGGCCAAGCTACCGCGCCCGAGGCGGAGTCGAAAGCGGAAAGAGCGAGTTCAGGACTCTGGAGGAGGCAGGCACGCACACCCCAGGCGAACCGTGGCGACCTTCACACGCTTACCGCTGCTACCTTCACGGTCCTGACGGGGTTCACGCGCTCCAGCCCCACGGGCCTGGGGCGGTGCGAAGGTATCGGTCCCCTGCTTCCGAGGCAACGACGGTCGCGCCGCCTCCGGCGACCCCGGCGAAGATGAGTCACGGACCGTGCGCGTCGAACGCTCCCGGGATGTACTCGACCCGCGGCCCGCCGCGCCTCGGCCACGTCACGGCGACCAGATCGAATCGGAACGAACGGCCAACGCGGGGGTGCGCTCGCATCCACGCGGCGGCAGCCCTCCTGATGTTCAGGCGCTGCAAGGGGGTGACTGCTTCGGAAGCGCACTGCGGACCCGGTCGGCGTGTCTTGACCTCGACGAACACGACTTCGTCACCGAGCGCTCCCACGAGGTCGAGTTCGTATCGTCCCGCACGCCAGTTTCTCGAAAGGATTCTGTATCCCGCCCCTCGCAGCAACCGGGCAGCCAGGTCTTCTCCACGGCGTCCCAGTGCTTCGTTATCTGACGGCGGACCGGCTCTCTGGGCGACCAATCGGACTCCGTTTCGGTCGAAGTGACCCGCAACGGTAGGCAGCACGTATCAACCGGTGATCAACGTTCGGATGGGTGAGGATGCTCGATGCGAGAGGCATGACGTCGCGGACTACAGGTCGATCGTGAGGCCCTCGCTCGCCAACTCCACGGGCCCGGCATAGCCGGCCTCGGAGATGAGGGACGCCACGTCAACGGCGTGGCGGAACTGCGGGTACACGTGCGTCGCCACCACGCGGCGCGCCCCGGACCGGCGGGCCATTCGGGCCAACCTGGAGGGAGAGAGGTGGTTGTCGCCGACCCTGTCGTCCGGCAGAGAACACTCGGCGAGAAGCAGATCGACGTTCCGGCAGAATTCCGCGAGGCTCTCGTCCGGACCCGTGTCACCCGTATAGACCAGCGCCGCGCCGGTGGCCGATGCAATGCGAAGAGCCACGCTCTCGGGGGTATGAGGCACATCGTGGCTTGTGACGACCAGGTCGCCTGCAACGACCTCCGTCCCCGCCACGATCTCCCGAATCGACACGGGAAATCCCGGATCGATGAAGAACTCCCCGAGGACGGCGGCGAGGCCGTCGAACAAAGCCCGGGTGCCCGGTGGTCCCCATACTTCCAGCGGCATCGAAGTGCGCGGCGGTTGAATGCCGTGGCGAAACGCGAAGAAGAGGCCGGGAAGGGCTCCGACGTGATCCGAATGGAAGTGGGTCAGGAACAGGTGCGAGAGATGGTCCCAGGGAAGCCCCAGTCTGGCCATCGCCTGCACGGCTCCCGGACCGCAGTCGACGAGCGCTCGTGTCTTACCTCGCTCCAGGAAATACGCCGAACAACCGCGATCAGGCTCTGGCACCACCGTGCCGCACCCGACGACGGTCAAGCGCACGTCAGGATCCTCACTTCAGGCTACCTGGCCGCGCGGCAGGTCCTGGATCTCCACGCTCACGATCTTGCTCACGCCCAGTTCCTGCATCGTGACACCGTAGATCCAGTCCGCTGCCTCGATGGTGCGCGCGTTGTGTGTGATCACGACGAACTGCGTATCACCCTTGAACCGTTCGAGCATGGCCGTGAACCGGCCGATGTTGGTTTCGTCGAGCGGCGCATCCACCTCGTCCATCACGCAGAACGGACTGGGTTTGGCCAAGTATATCGCGAAGAGAAGCGCGAGCGCCGTGAGAGCCCGCTCTCCACCGGAAAGGAGGTGTATTCGCTGCGTCTTCTTGCCGCGTGGGCTGGCCGAAATCTCGATCGGAGAGTCCAGGGGATCGTCCGGATCTTCCAACCAGACGTCGGCGTCGCCCCCTTCGAAGAGGGTCCGGAAGATTCGGTGGAAATTCTCACGCACTTCGCTGAAGACACGGCTGAAAGCCGTCGAGGCCGACTCGTTGATGCGGCGAATCGAGTCGTGCAGATCCGCCCGCGCCTTCTCCAGGTCTCCTTTCTGAGCCTCGAGAAAGTCCAGGCGTTCCTTCTCCTCTTCGAACTCCTGCGCCGCCAGCAGGTTGACCGGACCGATACCGGCGAGCCGGGTACGGATATTCTCCAGCTCATGCGCCCAATCCTCCGCCACCCCTTCCTCCGGCTGCTCCACCCGGCTCCGCAGTTCCTCGAAGGTACTCTCCCACTCCGCTTCCAGGCGCTCCCGGACGTTGGCCCGGTTTCCGCGCAGCTGCGCCACATCGAGTTCGAGTGCGTGCCTCTGCTCCGCGGATTCCCGCTCCGATTGGCGTTCGGTCCGCAGCGCCGTCTCCCGTTCTTCAAGTTCCGCCCGGCGCTCGTCCAGGCCCTCCTGCGCCTCTCGAACCCGAACCGAGAGCTCGCTTCGGCGCTCCAGGAGACCGACCAGCTCTTCCTCGCCGCTCGCGATCGCCGCGCGACTGCCCTCTATGGTCTGCTCCTGCTCCTCGAGATCCTTCGCAAGACCGTCCGCCCGGCGGGCAAGCTCTTCGATAGCCTCGCGAGCTCGGGCCTGCCTTTCGAGGAGCGCCCCCACGGCTGCCTCTCGGCGAGTCAGCTCCAGGCGCAGCTCTTGAAGTACCGAGTTCTCACGCTCCCACTCGGCGGTGGCTGACATGTGCCCTGCCCTTTCGCGGGCCAGCACATCCTCGGCCTGAACCCGCCGGGTCTCGAGTGCGGAGCGTCGCTCGTCATCGCCGGGATCGCTCCGATTCGCCGATGCAAGCAGGCCCTCCAGTTCGGTCACACGAGCTCCCACTTCCTCGACCGCCAGGCGTGCTCGGTCCAAACGGCCTGCGACGGTGTCGCGCTCGGCCTCGGCGTTGCGGCTCGACACGGTGGCTTCCGCCAGATCCCGTTCCAGCCGTGCCAATTCCTGCCCAGCCTTCGCCGCTTCGCTCTCGGTGCTCAACGCGGCCTCCCTCGCCGCGGCAAGCTCCAAACGCACCGCTTTCAGACGCGCCTCGAGCTCCACGAGCTCGCCGCGACGGCGCAGGGCGCCGGCGCCGGCGGTCGGGCGCCCAAGCCTCACGACCCCGCGCTCGTCCTGGCCGGAGCCGTCCGCAGTCACCCACGCTCCCTCGCGCGGCCCGAGATGATCGTCGGCACCGACCTCTACCTCACCCAGAAGAAACAGCGCCCACGCCTTCCCCGGGCCGGTCAGGGCCACTCGCTGCGCCAGTCCCGACAGGGGTTCGCCGCTGGCACGACGAGGTCCCGGATCGACCGGAAGCAGAACGACGCCTTCCTCGCCATCACGCCCCCCCAGCCAGTCGCGAACCACCCGCACGGTCTTCCAGTCCCGCACGAGCACGGCGCTCAGAAGGGGACCGATATGCGATTCCACCGCGGTTCGCAGATCGCGAGGCGCCTCCAGCGCGTCGGCCAGAACACCGAGAACACCCTCTTCAGTCCCCATTTCGGCCAAGAGATCCGCTACCGCGGGCGGTAGATCCTTGCCCTCCGCCAGCATGGAAGCCAGACCCGAAGCCACGGCACCGGTGGACGAGACTTCACTCTCGAGGGCGCCCACGAGGTCACGCGCGCGCCGCAGCTGCTCGCGAAGATCGCGATCGGCGACACGAGCCTCGGCGACCTTGCTCTCGAGGGCCGTGTGATGCGCAGCGGCCCGTTCGTGGGCTTCCTCCAGCTCGGCCATTCGCCCCATCGACTCGCCGACCGTCCCCTGCAATCCCTCGATTTGTTCGGTGCGGCGCTCCAGCTCACGTTCCCACTCCCGGGTTCGCTCGCGAACGGCCTCCCCTTCGGCCTCCAGGGCGCCCGCCTCCCGAATCACCTGGGCCAATGCCGCGAGCGCCTCCTGCTCGCGACCTTCGACGGCCTGCCTGCCCGCACGCAGATCCTCGACGGCCGCTTCGAGTGCTTCCATCCCATCCGCACTGGCCGTCAATTCCGCCCTTGCTCTTCCGATCTCGGCCTCGAGGTCGGCCACGTTCTGGTCCAACTCACCCCTGCGCGCGTGCACACCCTCCAGGTCCACGGTGATGGCCCGGATCCGCGCCTCGGCGGTCGACACCCTTTCCAACGCGAGCAGCCGGTCGCGCTCCAGCCCCTCGGCCCGCTCGCGCGTATGCTCCAGCTCTCCCGCCACTTCCGAGCGTCCCCGCTCCCCTTCCACGAGATGCAGGCGGAGGTTCTCCGCCTCCGTCTCACGCTGGCGGAGGTGAGCCTCCTGCTCGGGTTGGCGCCGCTTCAATACCTGCAACCCGGTCTCCGCCTCCCGCAGGCGAGACTCCATGTCCTGGAGACGAACGTCCGCCACGGCCACTTCGAGCTGCAGCCTGCGTTCCTTCAAATCCTCGTACTTGCGCGCCCTGCCGCGCTGGCGACCCAGCGATCTGACCTTGCTACGAACCTCCCCCAGAACGTCTTCCAATCGATCCAGGTCGTGCTCGGCCTGGTCCAGCCTTCGGAGGGCCGTGCGGCGGCGGTCTTTGTATCGGCCGACCTCCGCCGCTTCCTCGAACAGGGCGCGCCTCTCTTCCGCCCGGTCAGACAGGATGGCGTCGATCATCCTCGCCTCGATGATCGAGTAGGCGTTCGCACCCAGGCC
>JABDQB010000083.1 GCA_013042495.1 Gemmatimonadota bacterium | reverse complement strand
GACTGCCGGCGATCAGCGCAAGCGCCTCACGTGCCAGCGCCTCCCTTCCGCCCTCTCCGTGGGCTTTCGTCTCATTCATGGCATACATGTCTTTCGGCAGTGGTCAGCGCTTCAAGCGCGCGTATATACCCGTCGCCTCGCCAGACTGAAGGGTCTCGAGGTTGAACTCCCAAACCAGCGTCCTTCCATCCTCCCGCGTCGCGTTGTGCTCCTCGACCTCGAACGGCGAGGTGACACTGAACGTCACGCCGAAGCCCTCCAGCAGCTTCGCGACCATCTCGTCCGACACCCAGGGCACGTCGTCCAGCTCCTTCATCGGATCGATGGCTTCACTGCGAATGATAATCTGATCGCCGTCTTCGAGAATCTCGAGATCTTCGAAAGGCTCCGCGTCCACGGGGGCGCCCCCATCGTCCCCCTCGTCATCGTCATCGAGCCGGATTTCCTTGAGCTTGTCGACGTGATCGAACGCGAACCGCATGTTCATGGTGGTGAGCAATTCCTCGCGCTCCACGTTGGCATGCACAAGCGTCACGCCTTCCGGGAGGTCGGGCTCGATCTCGGCGCGCATCGATTCCACGCTGAAATCCTCGTCCTCGTCCATACCCTGCAGGATCTCCTCGCGAGCGGCCTCCAACTGTTCCTCCGTCGGCTCGCCCTCCTCGCCACTAAACGAATTCTGAATGTAGGCCGCCATATACGCGACCCGCTCGAGATCGATCGCGAGATCCACGTCCGCCGTGCCGGACAGATCCTCGTCCAGTGTGATCCCGTAATCGAATTGCATGCAGCCGGCCGCGAACCACGCGACGCCGACGACCAGGATCCCTCTCAGGATTCTCATCGCTCCTCCTGTGGATGGGCGGAGAACCGGGGCTGCGCTGCCCGCGCCTTCTCCGAGTACTCATACGACGGCCACGATCTCAGGTTTCGTTTGCCGCGGGGCCGGGCCCGCCGGCATACTTCGCGGTCCCCCACGTGAAGGAGGCAGCAGGCCCATGGACGCCGTGCTCACGACGGGAGCCTCAAAGGGAATCGGGTATTCGGCTGCCCACTACCTGGCGAACCGCGGCTACCGGAGTCTCGGAACGGTGCGGAGCGAGGAGGCTGCGGCGCGCCTGCGTCACGCGGGCATCGAGCCCGTTGTGATGGACGTGACCGACCCCGCGTCGATTTCTCGGGCCGCAGAGGAGATCGAGCGCAGCCTGGAGGGGACGCCTCTCCGCGCGCTCGTCAACAACGCCGGGGTGCTTGCCGCCGGCCCCATCGAGTTGGCGGATCTGGAGGAAGCCCGGGCCGTCTTCGAAGTGAATTTCTTCGGCGCTCTCGCGGTGACCCAGGCCTTCCTCCCGCTGCTCCGGGCGTCGGGCGGACGGGTGATCAACATGAGCTCGCTGTCCGGGCGGTTCGCGTTTCCGTTCGTCGGTATCTACGCGGCCACCAAGCACGCGCTGGAGGCGTCCTCCGATGCCCTCAGGCGGGAGCTGGTGCGAGCGGGCGTGGACGTCATCTTGATCGAACCTGGATCGATACAAACACCTATATGGGATAATCTTGAGAATCTCGATCTGAATCGGTTTCGAGGTACAGAGTACGAACAGCTCATGCCGGTCATCCGGAAGATAGCGGTCCGCGGCGGACGCAACGGACTCCCCGTCGATCGGGTGTCGAGAGCCGTGTATCGGGCCGTTTCCAGCCGGCGCCCGCCGGCCCGGATCCCGGTGGTGGCATCCCGTCCAAGGTGGATGCTGCAGCGGATGCTTCCGGCTCGCCTGTGGGACCGCCTGATCGGCCGCCTCCTGGCGCGCATCGACTCGGGTGACGAGGTCGAGTCGCCGTTCAGTTGAGCTGAGCCGGACGACCTGCTGCTAGAGCGGCTCCCCGCAGCCCTTGCAGAACTTTGCGCCGGGATCGTGGCCCTCCAGGCTGCACTCCCGGCACGCCCGGGTCGTCACCCCACCTTGCTGCCCGCGCACCAACTCCGTGGTCACGATTCCGGTAGGTACGGCGATGATTCCGTAGCCCACGATCATCAGAAGCGCCGACAGGAACTGGCCGAGCGCCGTCACGGGAGCGATGTCCCCGTAACCCACCGTCGTGAGCGTGACGACAGCCCAGTAGACCGAGATGGGAATGCTCGTGAAGCCGGCGTCCGCCCCCTCCACGAGATACATCAGGGCGCCGACGATGATGACGATCGTGAACACCACGAACACGAAGACCAGGATCTTGCGTTTGCTGTTGGCGAGAGCCTGCCGGAGGACCCTGGCTTCCTGCACGTACTGAACGAGCTTGAGTACACGAAACACGCGGAGGATTCTGAGGACTCGGACGACGGCGAGAGCCTGGGCCCCGGGGATGAAGAAGCTGATATAGGTCGGAACGATCGCCAGCAGGTCGATGACTCCGAAGAAGCTTCGGGCGTAGCGCGCCGGCTGTCCGACGCACAGCAGGCGGAGCACGTACTCGATCGTGAACAGGATCGTGATCACCCACTCGGTGACTCGAAGTACCGACCCGTAGCGCGCCCGGATGGGGGCCACGCTCTCCAGCATCACGGCCACGACGCTCACGAGAATCGTCACGATGAGTGCTATGTCGAATGCCCTGCCCGCCGGCGTGTAGGCCCCGAAGATGATCTCGTGG
>JABDQB010000079.1 GCA_013042495.1 Gemmatimonadota bacterium | reverse complement strand
GCCGTAGCGAGGGTCGATCTCGCCGGTCTCCTGCAGGTTGGCCGCATCAATGCTGGTAGAGGGGCTGGCCGATGGCTGAGCCGCGGGAGCGCGACCCAGGCCAGCGGCCGCAAAGACGCCCGCCGCGACGAAGAAGAGACCGGCCCCCTTGAGCGCCATTTTCATTCTCCGGATCCCTCCTCGATGGCTTCGGCCGCCGTTGCCTCAACCTCAGATGGGTCGCTCGCTTCCGGCGTTGACGGTAACGGCACGGCTCTCTCCTCGAGAATACGGGCTTCGACCCCAGCACTTGGTGTGACCGAGTCGACCCGGCTTCCGAGTGCCCAGAACACCAGGAAGCCGAGGAAGAAAACCAGCCCGATCGCCGCGGCCACCGGACGCCTGCGGAATCGAACCGCACTGCCGCGGTCGACCAGAGGGAGCAGCACGAGCAACATGCCGAGGGCCGAGAAGCCGATGAAGCCCCACACCCCCAGGTGACGGATCAACCCGAGCGACACGTCGACCACGATCCATGTGGACACCAGTTCTCCCGGAACCTCGAACGGAGTCGCGGGGTCTCCGATGGGTCTTGGAAAAAGCGCGGCGAGCGATATCGCGACGGCCAACACAAGGGCGCTCGCGATCACGATGCGCAGGAGATGGTTGGGGAAGAACGGAACGCCCCCTCCTGCCCGTTCCTGGAACCCTGCCGGCGGCGCCGCTCCATGCTTGCGAACCACCACGAAGTGCAACACCAGGAGCCCGAACACGATCCAGGGCAGCACGATCACGTGCAGCGCGAAGAAGCGGCTGAGCGTCGCGCCGGACACGAACACGTCGCCCGTCAGGAAGCTGGCCGCCGCTCCCCCGATCAGCGGCGCCGAGCGCGCGACATCCATCACCTCGGTAGTGGTCCAATAGGCCCACTGATCCCACGGGAGGAGGTACCCTGTCGCCCCGAAGGCCAGCACGCCGAACAGGAGCAGGACGCCCACCAGCCAGCTCGTCTCCCTCGGCGGCTTGTACGCACCGGCGAAGAACACGCGTGCCATGTGCGCCATGAGGGCCAGGACGATCAGATTCGCCGACCAGACATGCAGATCGCGCAGCAACCATCCGAAAGGCACCTCCGTCGCGATATACTGGATGCTGTGATAGGCCTCGTCCACCGACGGGCGGTAGTAGAAGGAGAGCAGTACGCCGGAAGCGATGAGGACCATGAACAGCAGATACGCGATACCGCCGAACGCGTGTTTCCACCCTACGTGCGAGGGTAGACGGCGGCTCCAGGCCCTGCGGAGGGCCTCGTCGATCGGCAGGTTGCGGTCGATTCGTCCATACAGGAGGCCGACGAGTCGGAGAGCGGCCAGCAGGCTCGCGTCCGTGCTCTCCCTGATGTCCGCCCCGATATGTTTGAGCCAGGTGCGCACACGTCTCTCTGCCATGCCCTTGCCTCAGTCCCGCGTTACGTATACCACGCCGTCTCTCACGAAGACGTCGTAGCGCTGAAGCGGCTCGGTCGTAAGGCCCTCGACGGCCTGGCCGCGGAGATTGTACAGCTGGTGCCCGCACGGCGAACTGACGCGCATGGATTCAGCGTCCCATTGAAGGAGGCACCCGTCAACCGGTGACACCCCCTCGAGTGCAGAGAACTGGTGTTCGCCATTCCGTACCACCAGGATGGCCTGCTCTCCCCAGGTCTCCATGCGGCTGCTGCCGACCGTGAAGTCCCCGACGCGCGCCACGCGGACGGCGACCTCGTGCTGAGGAATGATCAGGTGCTCCGGCGGGACCGTATAGATCACCGCGATCGCCAGCCCGATCAGGAACACGACGCCGAGTACGGAGTTCAACAGGAAGGTCCCGAAGTCGCGTCTTCGACCCGGATCCGAGCGTTCTGGAGCCATGCGCTTGCGGCCTCTAGGTTTATCGCCCCGACGGGGAAGCGACGGTTGTCTCTACGACGGCCCGTGCAGGTCTCGTGAAGCTACGACCGGCCGGGACGCGATGCCAGAAGTTCGTTGTGGCCTGTAACCTATGTGAATACTCGCGTGTGACGACCGGGTTTCCTAACTTGAGGCCACTTCGGTCGAGCGCCGGCATGAGGCCACGCGCCTCGGAGCGCGCCGACGTGATACCATTCGCAAGGAGAGCGTAGGATGATTCGAAACATCGTGATCACCACCACCGCGATGCTGGTCGTCGTGGCTGGGTCGGCCTTCGCGCAGGACGCGAAGCCGTCGGTCATGTCGCATGACATGGCCGGCAAGGAGAACTGCCTCATGTGCCATTCCGGCGCGATGGAGGGCATGCCGGCGCAACCGGCGGACCATGAAGGCCGCGCGGTGGAGACATGTGTCCTGTGCCATGCCGCGGACGCGGAAATGCAGACCGCTGAGGCGGGTGCGATTCCGCACGACCTGGCTGGAAAGGACAACTGCTCGATGTGTCACTCGGGGGCCATGGAGGGCATGCCGGCGGCGCCGGCGAGCCACGAGGGCCGGGCAGCAGACACCTGCGCGATGTGCCACAAACCGGCCGGCTGATCATCGCTGGCAGCAGAACAGCGAAGGGGCGGTGACGGCCCTTCCTGAATGAAGAGACCCGCGGAAGCCACTGGCCTCCGCGGGTCTCTTGCTCGTGTGGACCCCGCCAACCGATCGCCGGGTCGGCCTGCCGAAGGGCGTCCGGCTTACGGAGCGCTTACCCCGTACTCGTCCTCCACCGCGGAGATGCTGGCCGCAAGGAGTGCGCGGATCCACGGCGGGTTGTGGGTCGTGGATCCGTACACGTCTCCGCCATGGTTGGCCAGGCTGTAATTGAAGAATCCTCCCTCGGCCACCGTGAACGTGGAAACTGTCGCGTCGATCTCGCCACCCGGCTCGTCGAGGTTGGGGTCCACCTGCTCGAGCAGGGCAAGGAGAATCTCCGCCTGCGTTTGAATGAAATCGGCCCTGAAGTTCAGGATCGCGGCGGCGCCCTCCTGTGTGGAGTGACAGCCCGAATCCACGCAGCCCACAAATGACCGCTCGGCGGCGTCCACCGCACAGTCGGTCTCGCCGTTCGGGATCCCGCTCTCGTCTACGCACGGGATGGACTCGAAGGTGTGCCCTACGGACTGGAACTCGAACTCACCCGTCGCCTGGTCGGTGACCGTGTACATGGCCACGTGGCACGTCGCGCAGAGCTTCTCGTTGCTGGTCGACCCGTGTGTCGGAATCACCGAACCGG
Organism: Gemmatimonadota bacterium; assembly: GCA_013042495.1. Classification (GTDB taxonomy): domain Bacteria; phylum Gemmatimonadota; class Gemmatimonadetes; order Palauibacterales; family Palauibacteraceae; genus Benthicola. The sequence goes on along the minus strand of JABDQB010000079.1, from coordinate 3,745 downwards.
CAGCCAGGCCGGATCCGGGCGGGATCCAGCCAGCCTCGCCGACCAGCAGTCTCGTCTCTGGAGCGTGTGGCTCGAGTCCGTGACTCGAGTTGGGATCCGCAACCGAACGCCGGTCGTGACACCGAGCGCACAGGTGAACCTCGACGTCGGGGGTCAAGACCGGGAACCGGAGCTGGCCCTCGAAAGTGGCGTCGTGCATGGAGTGGCATACACCGCAAACCACTGCGAGCGGCTCCTCGCTGTCCTTTTCGAGGTAGTTGGAGCGATCGCCCCAGGCGAGAAGCGTGCCCTGACCCCGGTGGCAGCCGGCACACTCGAGGCGGCTGGCCGCGAAGCCGACTACCTCTGAGTGTTTCGACATCTCCCACTGCTCGACGAACGGGTGGTGAGTGCCGTTGTGGCACTCGCCGCAACCGTTGGTCAAGTCCTCGCCGACGGCGAGCGAAGGCAGCGGCTGAGAGGCTTCCGGATTGGCCACGTGCGCTTCGCCAGCCCCGTGGCACGACTCGCACTGCACGTCCACGTAGCGCGGGTCTCCAGTGGAAGTCCAGCCGACGGGCTCGGTCGCAGCGTTGCCGTATTCGCTGACCGCATGGCAGGCCTCACAGAACTCCGCAGCGTGCCCGCTGTTCTGAAGGGTCTCCCACGCCCCGGCGTGCGCCGTGGTCGTCCAGTTGGCGCTCGGCGTTGCGTGACACTGCGCGCACGTGGGCTCGCCGGCCTGTCCCTGCAGATAGCCGAGCATGCCGCCCGCGGCGGCCGGCGGGTCGTCGCCGAACGGCCGGTCGTTGTAAACGGTGTCTTCGTCCACGCATCCGCCGGCAAGAGCGGCGATACCGAGCACCCCCACGGCGGCCCGCAGGGCCTGGCGGAAGGAGCCGGGTCGGAAGTCAAAGTCGCCCACGTTGACCTCTCCTGAAGTTGAAATTGCCGGGTCCGGCGCGACGCCGGCCCGACGTGCCGACGCTCCCCCAAAAGCTGGCTTCCCCTGGGCGAATGTGCAAGCACCCGACTGGTCGCCCCCCGAACGAGTTGCGAAAGGTTGCGTCATGTCCGCGGTGCGCGAGATTCACCCCTTCCCAGGTGTGTCCACGACCGCGACCCGGAGGCGGACGATGAGTGATCGTACATTTCTCATCCTGTTGATTGCCGCGAGTGTGCTGGCTCTGGCGATCGGGGTGTGGATCGGCCTGGGCTACCCCGGGCTGTACGATCGCTACGAAGACACCGGGGCAAAGGCCCCCCGGAAGGCTCCGATCCGGGTTCTCCTCGATCGGCTCGGCGGCTCACGGCGCCGGGGAAGCGACCGAAGACCGGGGACCGGACGTTGGTCCCGCCGGTGACTTCGGGCCGCCATGCAGCGGTCCGCAGGGTCCTGTGGGCCGTGCTGGTCGCCAATGTCGCCGTCATCATCGCCAAGGTCTGGGTCGGAGTCCGTTCCGGTTCGCTGGCCGTCCTCGGAGACGCCGCCCACTCGGGCGTGGACGCGCTCAACAACCTCGTCGGCCTCGCGGCGGTAGGCGCTGCCGCGGCTCCGCCCGATGAAGATCATCCGTATGGACACGAGAAGTTCGAGGTGCTGGGCGCACTCGCTGTCGTCGCCTTCCTGTCCATCACGTGCTTCGAGCTGGTGAGCGCCGCCGTCGGGCGACTGCTCGGGGACCCGGCGCCGCCCCGCCTCGAGCCCCTGACCTTCCTGGTGCTCGCGGGGACCATGGCGGTCAACGTGGCCGTCGCGTGGACCGAGAATCGGGCTGGCAACAGGCTGAGCAGTGTGCTTCTCCGGGCCGATGCGCGGCACACGGGGGCCGACGTGCTCGTGACCGCATCGGTGCTCGGCGGTCTGCTCCTGGTCAGCCGCGGTTGGACGGCCGCCGACGCGTGGCTCGGTCTCGTGGTGGCTGCTCTCATCGCGCGCAGCGGTTGGGAGATACTGCGCCACGCCATTCCTTCCCTCGTGGACCAGGCGGCGCTGGACGCAGCCAGGATCCGTCGCTTCGTGGCGGGTGTACCGGGGGTGCGTGCCGTCTCTGACGTCCGCAGCCGCGGCGATCTCGATGGTGCGGCTTTCGTGGAGCTCACGGTCGAGGTGGACGGGGCCCGGACCGTGGAGGCCGGCCACCGGGTGGCCGATGCGGTCGAGCGCAGGCTCGTGGACGAAGCGGGGTTCTCGGCCGCCGTGATTCACATCGAGCCGTGGGAGGGCGGCGAGCCGGCGCCAGGAAATCCCGGGCCGCCGTCCGGCGGTTAGTGCTCGAGCGGGGTCACTTCCCAGAGGCAACGGTCGTCGCCCCGGCTCTCGCAATGCGGGTGCCGCACCGGCGTCGATTCTCCCAGGCCATGCGCGCATGCCGTGAACGCTGCCGTGATCATACCGCACGCGGATCCCGAGTCGTCCGCCACCGCCGGCAGGCATTGCGCCACCGATATCGAAGGATCCACCCGGTCTGACCGGATGGCGCTGCCCGGACTCAAGGACTCGGCTACTCGCCGAAGGTGGCGCAGCAGCGACCGCTGCCGCAGCCGTGCGGGCGCCAGACGGCGCGCGAGACCCGCGGTGCGCGGGGTGCGGGAGATGTACTCGGATCCGAGCCGATCTCCGGCGGCCTCGAACACCATGCGGGCGTCCGGCCTGCGGGCAATGAGCCTCAGGAGATCCAGGAACTCGCTGGCTTCCAGCTGACGGCGGCGCTTTCGCATGTCGACGTAGCGCCGCATCTGCCCATCGATGACCTCGCTGAGTCCCAGACGTCTCGGCAGGGATATGTGGAACGCCTCGTCTTCGAGTACCTCGGGCGGCGTGTCGACGTCACGGAGGGACTCGAGGAGTACGAGGGCCACACCGGGGCTGAGCCAACCGTCGATTTTGGTCGTTCGTTTCATATGAGAGCCTACGCTAGGGAGGAGGTCCGGCTGGAGCAAGGCATGGCCGCGAGCCCCACCAGCTTGTGACCCGAGGAGCGCCGTCCCATAATCCCACGCTTCTGTTCGAACGCTGCCAGGCGGGTGGACCCGCACCCGGCGGCAGACCGTGTATTCGATGGGCCGGATAACGCCGGCAGTGAGATATGTACGACCCGACGACGATGGAGAAGAAGTGGCAGGCCTTCTGGGCGGCCCGAGGTACCAACGAGCCCGACATGGATGGGGCGTCGAATCCGTTCTTCAACCTCATGATGTTTCCGTATCCGTCGGCCGAGGGCCTGCACGTCGGGAACCTGTACGCGTTCACGGGAGCGGACTTTCACGCCCGATTCCAACGCCTTCGCGGTAAGGACGTCTTCGAGCCGATAGGATTCGATGCCTTTGGCATCCACTCCGAGAACTACGCCCTCAAAGTCAACGTCCACCCGATGGACCTGATTCCGAGGAGCATCGCGAACTTCACGCGTCAGCTGGAGCGCTCGGGGATCATGTTCGACTGGTCGCACACGGTCGACACGACGGACCCCGCCTACTACCGCTGGACCCAGTGGATCTTCCTGCAACTCTACCACGCGGGTCTCGCGGTCAAGAAAGAGGCGCCCGTCAACTGGTGTCCGTCATGCAAGACGGTCCTGGCCAACGAGCAGGTGGAAGGCGGTCGCTGCGAGCGCTGCGGCACCGAAGTCGGGCAGCGCCTGCTCAGCCAGTGGTTTTTCCGCATCACGGAGTACGTGGAACCCCTCCTCGAGAACCTGGACTGGATCGACTGGTCGCCGTCGACGCTGACAGCGCAGCGAAATTGGATCGGTCGCTCCGAGGG
>JABDQB010000078.1 GCA_013042495.1 Gemmatimonadota bacterium | reverse complement strand
GGTCTGGAGCACGTCATCGTATGGCTTCGGGTGTGGCCTATGGCTCATCGGGTCGATCCTCCGGGCTTGGATATATCACGGGCAGGCGTCCCCAGATGGGGATCGGCTGCCCGCCCTGTTCGGCCGGTTCCCACTCCAGGCGCCGCGCGTTGACGATCGCAGCGGAATCCAGGGCGCGATCGCCACTGGTCTGCAGCACGAACGCGGAATCCACCGAACCGGTCTCGGAAATCAGGATCTTCAGCACTGTCGTGCCACTGGCCCCGTGCGACCAGGCCGCTGCTGGATACTCGAACGGATGCAGCGAGTCGATGCGCACCGGCGATTTGAGGGGAGCGTTCTGCACACCGATCCTCAGCCCTCCCACGGTCGGGTTCACCGTATCCGCGCAGCCGAACAGGACCGAAACAAGCGCCAGGGCCAGCCCGGATCGCCAGGCTCGAGGACGAAACCGCTCCCGGGGTCCGTACGCCGGCCTCACAGTCCCTCCTCCTTGGCCAACCGCCGAAGTTCCTCGAGCGCCACGAGAGCCTCGATGGGCGTCAGTCGCTCCGTATCGAGTTCCGCCAGCTTCTCCAGCACTCGTGATGGCCTGAGATCGAAGAGTGTGAGCTGGCCGCGCTCACGCTCGTCCAGGTGACTCAGGCGCGTGCCTCCGCCTGGACCATCCTCCAGCTCGTGCAGTACAGTGAACGCTCGCTCTATCACCGCACGGGGAACTCCGGCCAGCCGGGCGACGTGCACACCATACGACCGGTCGCACCCCCCCGGCTCCAGCCGTCGTAGGAACACGATGTCTTCGCCGGTCTCCCGCACAGCCACGTTCCACGCGGTGACACCGGCCAGCTGGTCGGCCAATTCCACCAGTTCGTGGTAGTGGGTGGCGAAGATCGTTCGCGCCCCGATCCGGTCGTGGATGTATTCGGTCACGGCCCAGGCGATCGCCACGCCATCGTAAGTCGAGGTGCCGCGGCCGATCTCATCCAGGAGAATGAGGCTGCGGTCGGTGGCACCGCTCAGGATGGCCGCCGTCTCCGTCATCTCGACCATGAACGTGCTCTGGCCGCTTGCCAGGCTGTCGGAGGCGCCCACCCGGGTGAAGATCCGGTCACATACGGAGAGTCTGGCGGAATCGGCCGGCACGAAAGAGCCGCTCTGCGCCATTAGCGCGATCAGGCCCACTTGTCGCAGGACCGTCGACTTCCCGGCCATGTTGGGGCCCGTCAGGATCATGCTGAAGGCGTCCCGGTCGAGCTTGACGTCGTTGGGGATGAAATCCTCACGTGCGATCATCTGCTCGACCACCGGGTGCCGGCCCGCACGGATATCCAGACCATATCCCCCGGTCACCTTGGGACGGACGTAGCCGTTCCGCTCCGCCACATCGGCGAGAGCCACGTGGACGTCGAACTCGGCCACACGTTCGGCCGTGTCCTGAAGGCGGCCGGTGACCGACTCGAGCGACTCCCTGAGAGCCGCGAACAGGCGCGCCTCCAATTCGGCGATTCCGGACTCGGCGTCCAGGATCTTCTCTTCGCCCTCTTTCAACTCGGGCGTAACATACCGTTCGGCGTTAGAGAGAGTCTGCTTTCTCGTGTATCGATCGGGTACGCGGTCCAGGTTCGAGCGAGTGACCTCGATGTAGTACCCGAACACCTTGTTGTAGCCGATCTTGAGGCTTTCGATTCCCGTGCTGTCTCTCTCGCTACGCTGCAGCCCCGCGATCCATTCCACGGCACCGTCTCGCACGGAGCGAAGTTCGTCGAGTTCGATCGAATGGCCGGGGCGGATCACACCGCCCGCGGAGAGCAGCGCCGGCGCTTCCGGATCGACGGCAGCCTCGACGGTTTGCCGAATGTCGTCCAGCACGTCGATACCATCCACGAGATCCCGCAGGCGCCCGGACACAGGCTCGCCCGCGGCGGCCACGATCGCCGGCAGCGCCGCCAGCGATCGGACGAGGGCCAGGAGTTCGCGAGGGTTGACCCGCCCGGCCGAGATCTTGGCGGCGAGCCGCTCGAGATCCTGCACATGGCGCAGCGCCTCGCGCATCGCCCGCCTGTCGCCAGCCGATGCGTGCATCTCGGCAACCGCCTCGAGTCTCGCCTCGATCTCCTCCACGTCCACCAGGGGAGCCAGGAGCCGACGTCGAAGCATCCGGCGGCCCATGGGCGTGAGCGTGCGGTCGAGAACCGCGAGCAGAGTCGCGTCCGCGTCCCCTCGGATGGGTTCCACGACCTCCAGGTTGCGCCGCGTCATTTCGTCCAGGTGCAGGTAGTCGCCGGAGCGCTCGACGCGAGGGACCTTGAGGTGACCCGTCCCGCCCGGCCGCACGTCCTCGAGATAGCCGATGACCGCGCCGACGGCACCCAGCATGTGTGGAGCCTCTTCGCCGTCGAGTCCGAATCCCGCCACGTCCCGCACGCCGTACAGGCGCTTGATCGCCTCGGCGGAAACGTCCGGCCCGAACCGCCACGCCTCGCGCTCGGTGACCAGCCATGGCCCGTCGGGCAGCGTCGCCGATCCCGTCGCCAGCACCACTTCCGCGGGCTCGAGCCGGGCGAGTTCATCCGCCACCGCACCCTGGGCGCACTCCCGCACCTCGACCTCACCGGTGGAAAGGTCGGCGGTCGCGATCCCCACCGGACCGGAGCCCGCCACCGCCGCCACGAAGTTGTTCCTTCCGGCACTCAGGAGCGAATCCTCCAGCGTGGCCCCGGGCGTGACGATCTCCGTGACTTCGCGGCGGACGATTCCCTCAGCTTGCGTTGGATCCTCGACCTGCTCGCAGATCGCGACCCGCCGGCCCTGCCGGACGAGCCTGGGCAGGTAGTCGTCGATCGCCTTGGCGGGGACACCCGCCAGCGGGACGTCGCCGGAGCCTCCGTTGTTCCGCGAGGTCAGCGTGATACCGAGAAGGCGACTCCCCTCCTCTGCATCTTCGAAGAACATCTCGTAGAAATCCCCGACCCGGAAGAACAGGATGGAATCGGGGTGCCGGGCCTTGACGTCCAGGTACTGCTGGATCAGGGGCGTGTTGCCGGCGGCCCGGCTCATGGCTCCCCCGGAACGACGATGCTCTCGAAGCCGGCTTCGGCGAGGCGGACCGCGTGGCGGGCTGCTTCCTCGCGACCGGCGAAGCGACCGGAGCGGACCCGATACAACTCACCAGGACTCGCGGGCGGTAGGATGCGGGCCGTCCTTCCCGAAGCCACCACCCGATTACGCAGGTCCTCCGCCGCAACCCGAGAGCCGAAAGCACCCAACTGAACGGAAAACGACTCGGCAGCTCCCGGCCCGCCGCCCGAATTCCGGCAGCCATCCAGCGCCGTTCGAACGAGCTCGCGGTCCGACTGGGCGGCGGGGGCGCCTTGCAGAGAAGCCGCGGTTTCCCAGGCGGTGCACGCCCCTTGAACGTCTCCGGAGGCGGCCCGGACGTTGCCCGTCCACAGCCACGAGGTGAAGGTGAGCGGGTTGCCCGGGAAGTCAGCCCGCATCCTCGCGAGGTCCGCCTCCGCTCGGTCCAGCCGGCCCTCCGCGACGTTGAGTTGCGCCAGCCTCAGACGGGCAGCGGCGCCGTAGCGGTCGTCAGCCCGCACGGCCACCCACAGGTAGTCTACCCGGGCCGAGTCCAGGTCCGACGTGAGACGAGCCCGAAGGAACCGGGCCCGCTCCGCATCCGCGCCCCGATCCGAAGCCTCCTGTGACGCGAACCAGCCGGCGAGGAGGCGCCTCGCCTCGGCAGCCTCGCCGAGGTCCGCCGCGCGCTCCACGGAATCCAGCACCCCACCCGATTGCGCGGCCGCGGAAGGCGCGAGCCCGGTGCCACCCACGGCGAGCACGACGGCCCAACCGGCCGTGCGCCACCTGCTCCCGACGGATCGCGGAAAGCCGCGGCGCGTCACGAGGGGCTCTCCGCCTTCAGAGCCTGCAAACCGAGAAGAAGCTCCTGGAGCACGGCGCTGTCTCGACCACCCGTCGTCTTGGATCGCCCGTCCGCGCGCCGGAGCAACCGCAGTGCCCGATCGATCTCCTTCCCGCTCCAGCGGCCCGACTGATTGACGAACGTTCGTACTTTGAACTTCAGGTACGGTTTGCCGACTTCACCCAGGGTGCGCTCGAGAAGCGATGCGCCCCCCTCGGCGGCGATCCCGAGAAGCACGTGGTGGTCCGTCATCGCGTTGATCAGTCCGACGGCGCTGGAGTCGGGAGCCGAGAGAAGCGTCGGCAGGTCGGCCAGAGCGGCCCTGTAATCCCGTTCGGCGACCGCATCGAGCCAGGCCCACCGGTTCACCATACGCACGTTGGGTACGATCTCAGCAATTCGCTCGAGTGTGATGGCCCCACCATCGCCGGTCGAAGCCAGCTTCTCCAGCTCGGCCTCCAGCAATCCGAGGTCGGCTCCCACGGCCGCAGCGAGGGCCTCCGCCGCTCGCGCGTCGAGCACGACGCCGTGTTTCTCCGAAGCCCGCTCCATCAGCCAGCCCGGGATCTCCGCGTCCCGTGGGGCGGCCCACTCCAGCGAAACGGCCCCCTGCTTCATCTTCCGATAGAAGGCCTTACGGGAACCCTTCGGAATGGTCGCCGTCACCACGAGCGTCAGTTCGGGTGGCGGCCGTTCGAGCACCTTCTCAACGACCCCGCACCCGGTCGGCGTCAGACGCTCGGCGCCAAACAACGCCACGACCCGCCGGGGCGCCATTACGGGCGGCATCGCCAGGGAGGCCGCGAGGGCCTCCGGGCTGACCTCAGCCGCCCGATACGTGTCGAGATTGAAATCCCGCGTAGTCGGATCGATGGCAGCTTCGACCAGAGTTCGGGCGGCATCGTCGCGCAGCCGCTCTGCATTACCGTGAAAGAAGAACACGCCTTCGACGTCGCCCCGGTCAACGAGGCTGCGAAGACTTCGATCGGCCGCAAGACTCAACCGATCCCCCGCCGCGGGGCTCCGCGGTTCACTGGCATCGCCGACTCAGCGGTTGAAGAGAGCGGGCTCCGACCTGAGGTAGGAAGCTTCGATGGCAACGGAGGAACGCAACTGTGGAGGAGGCGGCCACTGGAACTCCGTGAGATATCCGTCCAGGTGCGATTCGTCTTCAAGCAGGAGGGTAGTCACGAACGGACCGCTGCGGAAGAGCGACGGCATCTCCACCGATCCCGGCGGTGGGAACTGAGCCGACACTGCCGGAAGCTCCATCTCCAGCGGTACGCTTGCCGCGAACGGGAGCCAGAAGAGCGCGAGCAGGCCAACCGCGGCCACCCCGACCAGCGCCGCACTGCCACCGAAGCTCCTGCGTCGCTCCACACCGCAGTCCACGTTGTAGAGCCGGTGGCGCAGCCGGGGCATGAAGTCGTCGGAGCTCTCGGTCAACGGAAGGTCCGATAGCAACTCGAGACCCCGCTGCATTACCCTGTCGTACCGGGCACAACACGAGCAAGAGGCCAGGTGCATCTGGACCTCTTCCCTCGTTTCCGCATCCAGGAGACCATCCCGGAAGTCGGTGTACCGTTCAACGAACTGATCGCACGACATAGAGAATGCCAGTTTCCGTCGGTTAACGCCCCAAATGACCTGTGGCAGGTCGATTGCCTCCAGCGTGCGATTACTACGCGCGTGTCGAAGTGTTGTTCCCGCCGGATCCCCGATGCAAGAAAGGCGGCCCGAAGGCCGCCTCCCAGGTGCTTCGACTCTCTGGCCCGCGTCTACTCGAGCATCGGGCCGATGATGAGCGCGAACTTGTTCCGAGCGCGGTTCAGCCGCGACTTGACCGTGCCCAGCGTGACCCCGGTGATCTCCGAAATCTCCTCGTACGTCTTGCCCTCCATCTCGCGCAGGACAAATACCACCCGGTGGTGCTCCGGCAGCTCCGCCACCGCCTTCTCCACCTGCTCTCTGAGGTGGCGCTTGCGGAACAGATCATCCGGCGAATACGAACTGTCTTCCCACTGCAGGGGCCGGTGATCCGCCTCCCAGTGCTTCTTGATCGCCTGGAACAGGACGAGCGGATTGCGCGAACGGTTGCGCAGCTCGTTCTTCGCAAGGTTGCTCGCGATCGTGTAGATCCACGTCGAGAACTTCTTGGTCGGATCGAACCGGTGCAGGTGCCGGTACACGCGGACGAAGGTCTCCTGGACCAGGTCCTCCGCGCGATCGCGATCACCGATCGTCCGGTAGATGAAGTTCAGAAGACGCGTGTGATAACGCTCGGCAAGCTCGTGAAAGGCATACCTGCGGCCTTCCAGATACTCGGCTACGAGCGCCGCGTCATCCAGCTCCTTGAGGTTCGCCCGCAGCGCACGCTCGTCGACGCGCGCTTCCGAACCTTCGAGCCGTCTGGACTCTGTCGCGTTCATCATGTCGTTCTCCCGCGTTCCCCGGCTTCCCCGCCCGGGAGCGACCGATCGACCGGTACCAGACCCAATCCGGCACGCCCGAGGTCACTCCACTGTCGCTTGACGGTTCTATGGTCTCCCGGCGCAGTCACCGCCGGGGCCGATCTCTTCCCCTGTCCTTCAGACACCTTCCAGTCGGCGATTGTTGCTCACCGGCTGTCGGCGGGCGGCTCAACCACCCCAAACGGCCGGTGCGATCGCCGCCATCAGCACCAGACTGACGGTCTTCCCGTCCACGATGTCACCGGACAGGACCAGCGCCACTGCCTTCGCGAGCGGCATCCGGTGGCATTCGATGACCTCGTGCTCCTCGAGCGCCTGGCGGCCCTCCTGCAGGCCCGTGGCGAGAAACAAGTGCACACGCTCGTCCGAGAAACCCGGAGTCGTGAGGAGGGTCGTAACCGGAATCAGCCGGCTGGCCTTGATCCCCGCCTCCTCCTCCAGCTCCCGGGCCGCACAAGACTCCGGGGCTTCCCCCTCATCCAGCTTACCCGCCGGCGCTTCCCATAACGTGCCGCCCGCAGCGTACCGGTACTGTCTCAACAGTACAACGTCCGGGCCGGTTCCAGCTTGACAGTCCTCCGGCCCATACAGCGGGAGAACCGCAGCCGCACCACGGTGCCGAACGATCTCGAGCACGTCCTCGCTCCCGTTCGGCAACCGCACGGTGTCCTCGTGAACGTCCAGTATCCTGCCTCTGTACACGGACCGGCTGGCCCGCACTCCGAAGGCGTCGGACTTCACTTCCGGATCGTTCAATCAGTCACCGTCGACACGTGACTAGAATAACCGAAAACATACCGAAGCTCAAGGCGCCGTCCGCGTCGAGACGGGCCCCAGCGCCTCGAGGTCCCGCAACACCTCGCTGGCGTCGCCGACTACCAGGATCGCGAGCCCCCCGGGATCCAGCAGGCGCGCGGCCATGTCCCGCACGCTCTCTTTCGAAACGCCCTCGATCCGGGACGTGAATTCAGCCCAGTAGTCGTCAGGCAAGCCGTAGACGACCTGCTCGCCGATCGTGCCCGTGATCTGCGAGTTCGTCTCGAACCGCAGCGGAAGGGACCGCGTCAACGCCCCGGCTGCCGTCCCCAACTCTTCCTCGGTCGGAACCGACTCGCCCATCGCGCGGACTTCCTGAAGCATCTCCCGGACGGCGGCTCCGCTGACCGCCGTTTCGACGGCCGCCCGCAGGATCAAGGGCCCTCGGGATCGCCGCAGTGCCAGTGTCGACCGCGCCCCATACGTCCAGCCCTTGTCCTCGCGAAGATTCATGTTGAGCCGCGAGTTGAAGAGCCCTCCCAGTATGGCGTTGGTCACGCGGGCGTTCGGCTCATCAGGATCGCCTCTCTCGAGGCCGATGCTGCCAATCCGTATCTCCGACTGCTGGCTTCCTGGACGATCCACGAGCACGATTCCCGGGTCGGCGGTTTCCCGGGCCGACGCCGGCGGTTGCCGATCGACGGCGACTCCCCGCCACTCACCGAACCGGGCAGCGGCGAGTTCGGTGAAGTCTCCCGGAAGGTCCCCGCACGCTATCAGCGTGGCCGCACGCGGACTGAACCGGCTCGCGTGAAACTCGATCAGGTCCGCACGGTGCAGCGGCTGCACCGTTTCCTCACGGCCCCGCGTGAGCCGGCCGTAGGGGTGCCCCCCGTAGATGAGCTCGGCGAGGACATCGTCGGCCACGTCCGCGGGCTCATCCCTGAGTCTCCGGATCGCGTCGAGTCGCTCGTCCCGACATCGCTCCACCTCATCCGCCAGGAAGTCCGGTTGCAGGGCGACGGCGGTAAGGGCGTCGAGGGCCGGCGCGAGCTGCTCGGAAAGCGTGTGGAGACGCAGGATCATCGAATCGTATCCGACCGCTACCCGGAGGCGGACTCCCAATCCGTCCAGCCATGTGGCCATCTCGCGCGAACCCCTTCCGGCTGCGCCTTCCGGCATGACCTTGGCCGCGAGAGAGGCAAGGCCGGCCTTCTCAGGTCCCGTCGAATCGGCACCCGCGGGAAGCACCAGAGCCAGGCTCACCCCCGGCAGCCGAGGTCGGGACACGGTGGCGAGGCCCATTCCGTTCGGTAGTTCGTGGCGATCCGGTCGGGGAATCGCCAGGGACGGAGCGATGCCGGCAGCGGGGGCTCGCGATCGGTCCAGGCTCACGGTCGGCTGCCGCTCAGAGAGTCGGGCTCCGACTCGCGGGGAACCACGTCCACGACGGTGCGGCCGTCCGGCCTCAGTACCTCTGCCGCGAGGTCCTGCATGTCGCGGGCGCGAACGGCGCCGTAGCGATCGAAGGCATCGTTCAGGTACTCCGGTTCACCACGGAGGACGGCGGCATGGGCCAGGGCACCGGCCCTGCCGCGCACGCTTTCGAGCTGAAGCAGGAGCTGCCGGCGGGCGCGGCGGCGGGCTCCCGAGACCTCATCCTCGCTCGCGGGGCGATCCAATAGCCGTTCGATCGTCTCATCCAGGCCGGACCGAAGAGTCTCGGCACTCACTTCGGGCCGCGCGGTCGCCACCACCCAGAGCATCCCGGTGCACTCGAGTGGCCACACGAACGCATGCACGTCGGCCGCGATCTGGCGCTCATAGACCAGCTCCTGGTACAGACGTGACGATCGGCCGCCAGCGAGCACCGAGGCGACGAGCGCGGACGCCTCGTACTCGTCCGAACGGAACGACGGGGCGTGGTACGTCATGTAGACCCGGGGCACGCTGACCGAGTCCTCCAGGCGGACCACCGCGGATGATCGGCCGGCGGGCGGATCCACCACCGGTCGCGGTGGAATCTCGCCGCGTGCTATCTCGCCGAAGAACCGATCCACGCGGCGCATCGCGTCTTCCGTCTCGAAGTCCCCGCACAGGACGAGCACGGCGTTCTCGGGACCATACCAACTCCTGAAGAACTGGCTCACGTCTTCGAGAGTCGCGCTGTCCAGGTCCTTCATGTAGCCGATGGTGGGGTGACGATACGGATGCCCGGCCGGGAAGGCGTTGTGCAGAACGGTCTCCGTAGCCATCCCATAAGGACGGTTTTCATAAGACTGGCGGCGCTCGTTCTTCACCACGTCGCGTTGATTGTCCAGCTTGGCCTGGGAGATGGAAGGAAGGAACCATCCCATTCGGTCCGATTCGAGCCACAGCGCCAGGTCCAACCGGTGCGACGGCAATGTCTCGAAGTAGTTGGTCCGGTCGAACCAGGTGGAGCCGTTGAGCGTTCCGCCCGCTTCCTGGATCAGTCGGAAGTGCTCGGCTTCCGCGACATGCTCGGAGCCCTGGAAGAGCAAATGCTCGAACAGGTGCGCGAAACCGGTCCCTCCGGGAGACTCGTTCTTTGATCCGACATGGTACATGACGTGCACCGCGACGACGGGGCTCGAGTGATCCGGTTGCAGGATCACTTTCAGCCCGTTGTCGAGTTCTCGCGTCTCGAACGGAAACCGGATGGCGCGGCTCGGGGTGGTCACGGTGGCCGAATGTACCGGCCACCGCACCCCACCTCAATGGTCCTTCAGCCCGCCTGCCCCGATCGCGCGGCGAGACGCCGCATCGGGCCCAGTTCGTACGCCACCACCGCGGGGGTCGGCAGGTGACGCACCGCGACGAGGCGGCCACGGCGCGAATCCACGGCAATCGCCATGATATCCGCGTCCAGGTGCATCACCGATCGCAGGTTGCCGTCCCAGTCGAACACGTGCACGTCGCGGGCGTAGATCGCTTCGCCCGGGTGACCGGCGCGGGTCCGCCCCGAGAACAGCGCGTAGATCCGGTCACTCGTCGTGGCCACGTCTACGTAACCGAAACGCAGGTCCTCACCCGTTGCCATGCTCGGGCCGCGCTCACCCGATTTCACGCGGAACACGGGTTCGAAGGCGTGAGGCCCCTCGATTCGGCGGATCGACTCTCCGTCGGACGAGAACACCTCGAGGAATCCCGCGTGGCGATTCGCCAGCACGAGCCGCGTCCCCGCGGGATCCGCCTTCAGGTTTCCGCGATACGCGTGCTGCAGCACCTCCGCCGGCGCGTCGGTCTCGGAGGTCGGGATCGCGCCCGAGGCTCTTTCGTACTCGCCATCGTGCGTGAAATGCCCGAGACGACCTTCGCCGAAGAAGCCCGCCGCCAGGAATCCGTCGTCCCCACGGCGCACGAGGTTTGTGACCATCGCCGGCCCATGGATCGGCAGGGTCACCCGCGCAGAAGCGGGAATCGCCTCCCATCGGTCGGGCTCTACCAGGGTCAGACGCGACAGCGCCGCGTCGAAAACCCAGAATCCCCGGCCGTCGGCCGCAGGTTCGAGGGCTCGAGGTCCCTCGAATTCTCCGGGCCCTTCACCTGCCCTCCCGTATCC
>JABDQB010000077.1 GCA_013042495.1 Gemmatimonadota bacterium | reverse complement strand
TACGATGGCCGGAAGACGACACTCGGCTCGAACAACTCGAACTTCATCAAGGGTGCGCCGGGCGAGCCGGTTCTCATCTCCTGGGATGACGCCGAGACCCTGTTCCATGAGTTCGGGCACGCTCTCCACTACCTGTCGTCGAACGTGGCTTACCCGTCGCTGAACGGTGGAGTGCGGGACTACACGGAGCTGCAGTCTCAGCTCATGGAACGCTGGCTTCTGACTGACGCGGTCATCGACAACTACCTGGTGCACGTGGAGACGGGCGAGCCGATTCCGGATGAGCTGGTCGCGAAGATTCGAAACGCGGGCACATTCAACCAGGGATTTGAAACGACCGAGTTCCTGGCGTCGGCTCTCATGGATATGAAGTACCACACCATGGATCCCACCGGCCTGGACGTGGACACGTTCGAACGAGAGGCGCTGGCCGATCTCGGCATGCCGGACGAGATCGTGATGCGGCACCGAAGCCCGCACTTCACGCACGCGTTCTCGGGTGAGGGTTACTCGGCAGGCTACTACAGCTACGAGTGGGCGGAAGTCCTGGTGGCGGATGCGGCAGAGGCCTTTGCCGAGGCGCCGGGCGGGTTCTACGACCCGGAGGTGGCCGCGGCGATGGTCGAGCACCTCTACTCCGTCCGAAACGCGGTCGACCCGGCGGACGCCTACCGTGAGTTCAGGGGACGGGACGCGACGGTGGACGCATTGATGCGGGCTCGAGGGTTCCCGGCACCGGGCGAGTAACGAGGCTGGCATGCTGATCCTCGACGTGCTGCTGGTCGTGGTCGGGGCCGCGTTGTTCACGGTCCTGGCCTGGGCGGCCGTCGAATCGGTCGGCGAAGGCGAGTCGCGGGCTGCGAAGCGGCTGTTCGGGCTGGCCCTGATGGCGCCGCTCCCGTTCATCGCGGTGACGGCTTTGCCGGGAGACGCCGGTCAGTTCAGCGGTATCGTTCTTCTGACGGTCACGGTCGTGGCTGCCATCGCGCTCGTAGTCCCCACCGGCTCCAACCACGTTGCCGAGCGCGACACCCCCACGGTTCGGATCGACGAACGCGACATCATGTTCTCCCGTGCCCGCCTGGAACCGGGCACCGAGCGCTTCGATGCCTACTATGCCCGCAGGCCGGAAAATCGCGAACCGGATGAGCGTTTTCGCGCTCAGCCGGGCCTGCTACGCGAAGGAGCCACGCACTACGACCCGTTCATGTTCGCGGCGGCCGATGCCAGCTTCGAGACCATCGCCGAGCTCCGCTCGATGGTGGACGGACCAGTTGCCGCCGAACGAGAGATCTCCGATCCGGCCGCGATCTCGGAGTTCATCAGGGGATGGACACGGAAACTCGGGGCGGTAGACGTAGGGATCACCAAGCTGCGTGACTATCACAAGTACACGACCGTCGGCCGCGGCGAACAGTACGGGCAGCCGGTGCGGCTGGATCACAAGTACGCCATCGCGCTCACCGTCGAGATGTCGAAGGAGATGATCGACCGGGCTCCGCAAGGGCCCACGGTCATGGAATCGGCGCAACAGTACATGGATTCCGGCGCGATCGCGGTGCAGGTGGCGCAGTTCGTCAGGAACCTGGGTTACCCGGCGCGTGCTCACATCGACGGCAACTACCGGGTCGTATGCCCGCTGGTCGCACGCGATGCCGGCCTCGGCGAGATCGGTCGGATGGGGCTCCTGATGACGCCGAAGCTCGGTCCCCGCGTTCGGATCGCTGTGGTCACCACGGATCTCCCTCTGGTATCGGACGTCCGCGAGCCGGAGCACTCGGTGCTCGATTTCTGTACCATTTGCGAGAAGTGCGCGGACGTGTGCCCCAGCCAATCGATCGCCCGCGGCCCACGTTCCGAGATCGACGGAGCGCTTCGCTGGCAGATCGACTCCGAGTCCTGCTTCACCTACTGGAGCAAGATCGGAACGGACTGTGCACGGTGCATGTCTGCGTGCCCGTATTCGCACCCGGACAGCCCGATGCACAACGCAGTGCGCTTCATGATCCGTAACTCAGGCCTGGCGCGTCGAGCGGCCCTGGCCGCGGACGACTACCTGTATGGGCGCCGCCCTGCACCGGCCGAGATCACGGGCTGGCTGAACGTGGCGGGAGGCGAGTGAAGTGAGATTCCACGCCCGGACGCTGCGCTGAGATAGCATCGTTCCGCCGTCGCAACGTGTTCTAATGGGTGCTCTCGATCGGGGATGCGCAGACACGGCCCCGGCAGACAGCAGGCTTGGCGCGGCACCCGGCCATCGACGCAAACAGTGAGGTTTATCACATGGTTTCCCGCATGACTCGAGGTCGGCAGCTCGCTGGCCGCGTACTCGTGGCATTCTCGCTCCTCGTCTCCGTTCCCCTGGCCGGTCTGGCCCAGGACGCCACCGGCGACTGGCATGGCATCATGGACGTAGGTGCGGCCGGCCTCATCTTCACGCTGCACGTCAGCGCCGCCGACGATGGCTACACGGCTACCATGGACGTGCCCGACCAGGGCGCCGCGGGCGTTCCCGTGGACTTCGCGGTGACGGACGGGACGGTCATCTGGGGCTTCGAGCCGGCCGGCGTGAGCTACGAAGGCGTAGTGGACGCCGCGTTCACGAAGATCACCGGCACGTTCACACAGGGCGGGCAGAGCTTCGACCTGGTGTTCGGGCGCGAAGAGCTGGCGGCTCCTCGCGGCAGCACGGAATGGTCCATGGAGCGTCTCTCGAAGACCGAGGCCTACATCACCATGCGGGACGGCGTGCGCCTGTTCACCTCGTTCTACGTTCCGAAGGACACCACCCAGACCTATCCGATCCTGTTGATGCGGACCCCGTACAACTCCGAGGC
>JABDQB010000065.1 GCA_013042495.1 Gemmatimonadota bacterium | reverse complement strand
ACCTCGAACATCGGCGAGGCGTGGTTCCAGGATATGAGCGCCACCCAGAGGTTCCAGGGACGGCCCAGGTCGATCATCAGGGCGAGGATGAAGAACAGGTATCCGAGGAACGCCGTCAGAATCGCGGGCCGGACGAGGGCTTTGAACTCCTTTCGCCCGAAGATCTCGACGACCCCGGCCAGTACGAATCCTCCGGCGGCGAGGGCGATCCCGACGAGCACGTCGATCGCGATCCACAGACCCCACGGGTACCCGTCGCTCAGGTTCGTGACCGAGCCCAGACCCGCGTAGAACCGGAAGGCGATCAGGCCGAGCGCGACCGCGCTCAGGATGATCAGGACCGCGAGCCCGGGCCCGATCCGGCGCCGTGCCTTCATCGCGGCATTCATGGCTCACCCCCTTCCTCATCACCGGAGATTTCGGCGGCCCTGTTGAACACCCAGGCCGACACGCCGAGAACGAGTCCGACGGCATTGAGAGTCCAGGGGATAGCCGCCATCGCCGGCCGCGTGTACTCCCGGTACGAGCGTTCCGGCAAGTCCCGCCTGTATCCCAGGTCGTCGAAGGGTCGGTCGGCGAGGTTCAGAACGTTGGTTCCGCCGGCCTCCTTCTCCCCGTAGACGTGGTGCACGTACAGGCGCGGATACTCCTCGATGCGCCGGTGTGCCTCGTCGATCAATTCCCCTCGGCCCCCGGCCTGCAGCGAGGCGGTTGGACAGGCTTCCACGCACGCGGGCGGTTGACCGTCGGCCAGTCGCCTGGCGCACATGTCGCACTTGGTGATTCGCGGATTACGCTTGTCCCACTCGAATCGCGGGACGAGGAACGGACACGCCATCATGCAGTAGCGGCATCCGAGGCACAGGTCTGAGTGCCATACGACGGGCCCGTGACCCAGCTTCTCCAGGGCATGCACCGGGCAGCTCGAGACACAGGCCGGTTCGATGCAATGCATGCACTGCACCCGGCCGAAGGCCGCCGTATAGTCGTCGGCCTCCACCTGGTGGAAAGTGGTGTACGACCAGACGTCCACGTCGAGGGCCCGCGCATCCTGCGACGGCTGTCCCTCGTAGATGTCGGAGCCTGAGCGAGCGAGATCGTTCTCCTGGTTGCACGCGACCTCACACGCCCGGCAGCCGATGCAGAGCGTGGAATCGAACAGGATCGCGACCTGGTCGGCGGCCTCTTCCGCGAGTTCGTCGGGATTGCGACTCGACGGCTCCCGCCCCATTGCCCCGGACACGGCGCCAGTGGTTCCCGTGGCCACCATGCCCACGGCCGCGGCACCGCCTCTCTGGAGGAAGCCCCTCCTGGAAAGCGGACACATGTTCTAATCCTCCGAAGTGCGGGTGTGGATTCCGGTCGCAGCTTGGCCGACGAGATTGCCGGCCGCGTCCAACACGTGGACGCCGCACGCGATACATGGATCGAAGGAGTGAATGGTCCTGAGGATTTCGATGGGCCGCTGCGAATCCTCAAGTGGATGATTGTCCACGAGGGCCGCCTCGTACGGTCCCATCTGGTCCCGGTCGTCCCTCGGCGAGCAGTTCCAGGTGCTCGGGACGACACACTGATAGCGCGAGATGACTCGGTCCTGGATCTCGACCCAGTGGCCGAGGTTGCCGCGCGGAGCGTCCACCCAACCGTAGCCTCTGGCGCTGTCCGGCCAGGAATCAGGCTCCCACCGGGTGCCGTTGAACGTGGAGTGGTCGCCGCTCGCGATGCGCCCCTGGAGTTCGTCGAGCCAGTGCTGAAGGCGGCGTGCGATCAGCACCGTTTCGATGCCGCGCGCGGCCGTGCGACCGAGGGTGGAGAACAGGGCCTCCGGACCGACCTCCAGGCGGGCCAGAACCTCCGAAACGAGGGCCTGACACCCGGCGTGGCCTGATCCGTAGGCCACGAGCATCCTGGCGAGAGGTCCGACTTCGACGGGCAGCCCCCGGTAGCGGGGCGCCTTCATCCAGGTGTACTCGTCTCGATCGCTGATCGTGTCCCATGGCGGTTCTGGGCCCGTATAGTGGGGCTCCGTTTCCCCTTCCCATGGATGCAGGCCGGCGAACTTGCCGCCCTGGTAGTTGTACCACGAGTGCGTGACGTATTCCCGGACTTCGGTGTGCTCGTACGGCTGCACTTCCGCCAGGTTGCGGTCCATGATGACCCCGCGTGGCAGGTAGAGCGAGTTCAGGTCCCGCACGTCCGAATCCGGGAACTCGCCGCAGGCCATGAAGTTGCCGACGCCACCGCCGATGGCAGCCCAGTCCTTGTAGAAGCCGGCGATCGCGACGAGGTCAGGCCAGTAGACCTGCTCGACGAACGCGAGTGCCCGCTGGATCATCCCGTCGATGTCGGTCAGGCGCTCGGTGTTGATCGTACCGCCGTCCCGGTCGCCGATGGTGACGGCCATGCCGCCCACGAGGAAGTTCGGGTGCGGGTTCTTACCGCCGAAAATCGTATGGAGGCGGATCACGTCCTTCTGCCAGTCGAGGGCCTCCAGGTAGTGGGCCACTGCGAGGAGGTTCACCTCCGCCGGCAGCTTGTACGCCGGGTGGCCCCAGTATCCGTTCGTGAAGATCCCGAGCTGTCCGCTCTCCACGAAGCGCTGCAGCGTGTCCCTGACGTCGCCGAAGTAGGCCGGCGAGTTGTTGGGCCACGGCGACAGGGATCGCGCGATACGAGAGGTCTCGGCCGGGTCTGCGGATAGGGCGCTGACCACGTCCACCCAGTCCAGAGCATGCAGATGGTAGAAGTGCATCACGTGATCCTGCACGAGCTGCATCCCCTGAAGGAGGTTCCGGATCACGTTTGCGGTGGGGGGTATCCGAATGTCCAGCGCGTCCTCTACGGCCCGCACCGACGCCATGGCGTGCACCACCGTGCAAACGCCACAAATGCGCTGTGTGAAGGCCCACGCGTCTCTTGGATCGCGCCCCTGCAAGATGATCTCGAGGCCCCGGAACTGCGTGCCCGAAGCCCAGGCGTCCACGATCCTCTGGTTGTCCTCCTGCACCTCGATTCGGAGGTGCCCCTCGATACGAGTGATCGGATCCACGACGACGGTGCGGCTCATGATTCACCTCCCCGGCCGCGGTCGACTCTCGGGCCTGCGCGCTCCCGACGCAGGTTGCGCACCTTTTCCGTCTCCGGGGGCCGGCGATAGAACGGGGTGAACACGTCCCAGAAGTTCCGCTCCGTGCACCCCAGGCATGGGTGACCGGCGTCGATCGGCCAGCTCGTCCCGGAAT
>JABDQB010000063.1 GCA_013042495.1 Gemmatimonadota bacterium | reverse complement strand
ACAGGTGAATCTTGCGGTAAACGGCGAGGCGGCCTCCGTCAGGCCCGAACAGGACGGACGTGTTGTAGCAGCGCCGCGGGTCGTCGCTCCGCTCGGCGAAGGATCCGAGCAGAAGATGGATCCCCAGGTCACCGGCCAGCCCCGCAAAGAACCTGCAAATCGGACCGTCCAGCGGTTGGGCCCTGCCCGCCTTCTCCGTATCCGGGCCCAGAAATGAGGTGTTCTCGGGAGTGCTTACGAAGCGGGCACCGGCCGCCGCGGCCTGGCGAATGAGCGCGTCCGCCTCGCGCAGGTTCGCGTCCTCGTCACTCCCGGAATTGAGCTGTACTACGGCAGCCTGATACAAGAACGACCTCCGGGGCTATCCGTCCGTTTCCGGGCAGGGACTGTCAGAGTCGTAGCCGATGCCGAGCATCGGGATCTTGATGCAGTGCTGCCGGGCCACCTCGATCGCCCTCTCGTAGCCCGCGTCGGCGTGGCGGATCACGCCCATGCCGGGATCGGTGGTCAGAACCCGCTCCAGGCGACGCTCGGCCGCGACCGTTCCGTCGACCACGATCACCTGGCCGGCGTGCTGCGCGAACCCGATTCCGACGCCTCCTCCGTGGTGGAAACTGACCCACGTGGCTCCGCCCACGGCATTGATCAGGACGTTGAGAATCGGCCAGTCGGATACGGCGTCCGTGCCGTCCTTCATGGCCTCGGTCTCCCGATTCGGGCTCGCCACGGAACCGGAGTCGAGGTGGTCTCTCCCGATCACGATCGGCGCTTTGACCTCACCGCGTGCCACCAGCTGGTTGAACCGGTGCCCGGCCCGGGCGCGCTCGCCGTAGCCCAGCCAGCAGATGCGCGACGGGAGGCCCTGGAACTCCACCCTCTCGCGGGCCATCTTCAGCCATCGGTGCAGGTGCGTGTCATCCGGGAACAGCTCCATCACCGCCTCGTCGGTGCGGTAGATGTCCTCGGGATCTCCCGACAGCGCCACCCAGCGGAACGGCCCCTTGCCCTCGCAGAACAGCGGTCGGATGTAGGCGGGAACGAAGCCCGGGAAGGCGAACGCATCCTCCACTCCCGCGTCCAGCGCCCTCTGGCGGATGTTGTTGCCGTAGTCGAATACCTCGGAGCCCTGCCGCTGGAACTCCAGCATCGCCTCGACGTGTCGTGCCATCGAAGGCATGGATCGGCGCTCGTATTCCTTCGGATCGCTCTGTCGCAGCGCCGCCGCCTCGTCGACGCTCAGGCCGGCCGGTACGTACATCAGCACGTCGTGCGCGGACGTCTGGTCGGTCACCACGTCGGGCTTGAAGCCGCGCTGGACCAGGTCCGGAAGCACCTCGGCGCAGTTGCCGATGAGTCCGACGGACAGGGCCTCGCCCGCGTCCCGGGCTGCCTCGCACAGGGCGATCGCCTCGTCGGTGCTCTGCACCACCCGATCCACGTACCGCGTCTCGAGCCGCCTTTGCGCCCGGCTCGGATCTACCTCGACCACCAGGGCCACACCTTCGTTCATGGTGACGGCGAGTGGCTGGGCGCCGCCCATGCCACCGAGTCCACCGGTCAGAACGATCCTGTGCCTGAGCGAGTCCCAACCCTTCTGGGAGGCGAGGGCGCCGAGCGTCTCGTACGTGCCCTGGAGAATTCCCTGGGTACCGATGTAGATCCAGCTGCCCGCGGTCATCTGGCCGAACATGATCAGGCCCTTGGCCGCCAGTTCGTCGAAGTGCTCCTGGGTCGCCCAGTGCGGTACCAGGTTTGAGTTGGCGATGATCACTCGCGGTGCATCCTTGTGGGTGTAGAACACACCCACCGGCTTGCCGGATTGAACCAGCAGCGTCTCGTCGTCGTTCAGCTCGCGAAGCGCCCGGACGATCCCGTCGAAGCTCTCCCAGTTCCGGGCCGCCTGGCCACGTCCGCCGTACACGACGAGGTCCTCCGGACGCTCGGCGACGTCGGGGTCCAGGTTGTTCATCAGCATCCTGAGGGCCGCCTCCTGCAGCCACCCCTTGCAGCTGATCTCACGCCCCCTGGGGGCCCGAATCGTCCTCGGCCCGGTGCTTCCCGCCATCAAGCCACCACCTTTCCGTTCTTGATCACGCTCCGGACGGGGTTGTGTCCGATCCGGTAGACCATGTCTTCGAGAGACGGTACGTCCCATACCTGCAGGTCGGCGATGGCGCCGGGCGCGATCGAACCCCTGTCCTCGAGCCCGCACGCCCGCGCGCTTCCGACCGTAGCGGCCCGCAGAGCCTCCTCGGGAGACAACCCGTTCCACCGACACGCGAACTGAATCGCGAGCGGCATGCTGACCGAGTATCCACCGGGGCACAGATCGGTCCCGAGTCCGATCTCGAGACCGGCGTCCACCCAACCGCGCGCCCGGATGGGCTTCGGGTGACCGACGGCGAAGTCGATCAGCGGCATCAGCACGGCCACCACTCCCGCGGCCGCCATTCGCTCGAGACCTGCCGCCCGAGTGAAGTTGAGATGATCGGCGGAGACCGTGCCGAGATCCGCGGCGAGATCCCCGCCTCCCAGGTCCGAGTACTGGTCGGCGTGGATCTTCGCGGCGAGCCCCGCGGCCAGACCGGCTTCCAGAATCCGGCGCGATTGCTCGATCGAGTAGTAGCCTTCGTCGCAGAACACGTCGCAAAAGCCGGCGAGCCCTTCGTCCACCACACGAGGGATCATCTCATCGATGACTTCATCCACGTAGGCCTCGCGCGGCCTGTCGGGAGGAAAGTCGTGCGCACCCATGAACGTGCTGACGATGTCAATCGCGTGTGAATCGTGTAGCCGCCGATTAACCTGCAGCAACTTGAGTTCGGAAGAGACGTCCAGCCCGTATCCACTCTTGCTCTCGGCCGTCGTCGTGCCGTGGGCGAGCATTTCGTCCAGGCGGGGGGAAGCGGCCGCGAACAGCGTGTCCGCGTCTTCGGAACGAGTCATGGCGACCGTCGCCATGATGCCGGTCTGAATCCCAAGTTCCTCGACCTGTTCTCGCGAGCGGGTGAGGCGAGCTGCGTACTCCCGCACACGCGAGCCGCCAAAGACGAGGTGCGTGTGCGCATCCACGAAACCGGGAGCTACCACACAACCCTCCGCGTCCACGACGGCGGCCGCCGAACAGTCGCACGCCTCCCGGACGTGAGCTTCGGTACCCACCGCCAGAACCCTCGCGCCACCAACGGCGACGGCTCCCCCCGGGATCCGGCCGGCGCCTGGCCCGGGAGCGTCGGCCGGGGCGGCACATGTGAGGACTTCCGATGCACCCGTCACGAGCATATCGGCGATGGGTCTGGCTGGCGGAATCGCTGATGCCATGCGCGGTCAGCCCAGCAGCGCGGTTTCGACGACCTGATCGATCGCGAAGTCGTGCGTCTGCATGTAGAATCGGACTACTTCCTCCAGCGCTCCCAGAGGCACCGACCCGATGAGCTCCGTGCCGGCTATCTGCACGCCGTAGCGTGACGCTTCGGAGCGAATCGTCTCCAGCACACGGTGGATCGGAGTCTTCTCGTAGTTCACGAGGTTCATGGACACCTGGACCATGCCCCTGTCCTCCAGCGCGAACCCCATGCCGCGTACGTACCGGTACCCACCGTTGATGTGCCGGACGGCCCTGGCGATCGTCTGCGCGATCTCGAGATCGTCGGTCTTCAGGTTGACGTTGAAAGCCACCAGGGGGAACCGGGCGCCGGTCACCGTGGCCCCGCAGCGCGGATTGAACTCGGCCGGGCCCTCGTCGGGAGCCCAGTCCGGGTCTTTCAGCTTCTCGGGCAGCGCTTCATACTGGCCCTTCCGAATCTTCGGCAGACTCTCGCGCTCGGGACGCGTCGCCGCGTACTCGTAGTAGTAGACGGGTACCCCCCTGGCGCCGAGCCACGAGCCGTAGGCCCGGGCTACGTCCACCGCCTCGTCCGCTTCCATCTCACGAAGGGGGATGAAGGGCACCACGTCCACGGCTCCCATGCGGGGATGCTCTCCCTCGTGGACCGCCATGTCGATCTGCGCGAGGGCCGCCTCGGTCAGGGCCTTCGCCCCCTCCAGAACCGGCCCCGGTTCGCCAAGCAATGTGTACACGGCGCGATTGTGATCCCGATCCCCCGACCAGTCCGCGAGGGTCACTCCGGCCACCGCCCGCACCGCATCCGCTACCGCTTCCAGCACGTCCTTGCGGCGACCTTCGCTGATGTTCGCCT
>JABDQB010000059.1 GCA_013042495.1 Gemmatimonadota bacterium | reverse complement strand
ATGGTGGAGGTTCACAAACGAGTCCCGAACGCTCGACTCCGGGTCGTCGGAGGCGGGCCGGAGGCCGGACGCTTGCTGCGGGTCGCGCAATCGCTCGGACTTCAGGATTCCGTGACGTTCGTGGGGTCGGTGGACGGGGTGGACGCGATTCGGGACGAGATGTCGCGAGCCGACGTATTCTGCCTTCCTTCGCGGCAGGAGGGATTCGGGATTGTCTTCCTGGAGGCGATGGCGGCTGGCTTGCCGATCGTGGCGGCCAGGTGCGCGGCCGTACCGGAGACCGCACCACATGGAGAGGTAGCTCTCCTCGTAGACCCCGATGACGTGCGGGAACTGGCCGCGGCGATCGTGCGCCTGCTCGAAGACCCGGATCTGAGGACTCGCTTTATCGCAGCCGGTGCCCTCCGGTGGCAACGGCATGACTGGGTAGCGGTAGCCCGCCAGTTCCTTGCAGCCATCGAATCCGGCTGAACTTGCTCACCGGGCGCCGTCGCGACGATATTGTCCGCTTCGATCGTCCAGCATCGACGGGCCGCATGACCCGTCACTACTCTATTTCGGACCGATCAGGAGGCAACTGAGCTGATGAGCGATAGCACAGGTTCGGCTCCTCACACCGCGTCGCCAGCCGTCCCGGGCGAAACCGCGTTCTTTGGACATCCGCGCGGCCTGGCTACCCTCTTCTTCACGGAGATGTGGGAGCGTTTCAGCTTCTACGGTGGTCGAGGGATCCTCATCCTGTTCATGACGGCCGCCATCGCCACTGGCGGGCTCGGCATGACGGCAGCGACTGCGGCCGCCATCTACGGCCTCTACACGGCCAGCGTCTACCTGTTCGCCCTGCCGGGCGGCTGGGTGGCTGACCGCCTCCTGGGCCAGCGGAGCTCGGTGTTCTGGGGCGGTCTGCTCATCGCAGCCGGTAATTTCAGCGTCGCGGCCCACGGATCGCTGGGCATGACGGCGTTCTACGCCGGGCTGATCCTGATCGTGCTGGGCACGGGGCTTCTGAAGCCCAACGTCAGCACGATCGTGGGCGAGCTGTATCCGGAGGGTGGAGCGCGACGGGACGCCGGCTTCTCGATCTTCTACATGGGGATCAACATCGGTGCCTTCGTTGCCCCGCTGATTTGCGGCTACCTGGGCGAGAACATTGACTGGCACCTCGGTTTCGCCGCCGCCGGCGTCGGAATGGTCCTCGGCCTGATCCAGTATCGGCTCGGGTGGGGGTATCTCGGCGAAGCCGGGAAGTTTCGCGAGGAGGCCCGGGCTGGCAAGCCACAGGCCCTGCGCCAGCTCATGCTCGGCCTGGTCTTCGTGGCCATCATCGCAC
The DNA here is from genome assembly GCA_013042495.1 of Gemmatimonadota bacterium. Lineage (GTDB taxonomy): Bacteria > Gemmatimonadota > Gemmatimonadetes > Palauibacterales > Palauibacteraceae > Benthicola. Next base: position 17,050 of record JABDQB010000059.1, on the reverse strand, counting down.
TTGCCCTCTATTTCCTGGATTCGCGGGGGACGATCAGCATCACGCTGGAGGGCGCCGCGCAGGCCACGGGCGTCATCATCCTGGCGATTGCGGTTCTGTTCTTCGCTTCAGTGCTCTCTTTCGGCGGACTGGACTCGGTCGAGAAGAAGAGGGTGGTCGTGATCTTCCTGCTGTTCCTGGGCGCGGCCATGTTCTGGGCCGGATTCGAGCAGGCGGCTTCGTCGCTGAACCTCTTCGCCGAGCGTCTCACCGACCGGAACGTGTTCGGTTGGGAAGCCCCGGCCAGTTGGCTGCAGTCGATCAATCCGTTGTTCATCATCACGCTGGCCCCCGTGTTCGGGTGGCTATGGGTGTGGCTCGACAGACGCAAGAAGGAGCCCTCACTGCCCCTGAAGTTCGCGTTTGGCCTGTTGTTGCTGGGCGTCGGATTCCTCGTGATAGCCTGGGGCGCCACCTACACGGTCGAGGGGCAGCTGGTGAGCCCTGGCTGGCTGATTGCGACCTACTTCCTCCACACATGCGGTGAGTTGTTCCTGAGCCCGGTGGGCCTGAGCAGCATCACGAAGCTCTCGCCGCCCAAGTTCGTCGGGCAGATGATGGGCACCTGGTTCATGGGTGCGGCACTCGGCAACCTCGTCGCCGGCCTCGTGGCCGGGCAGTTCGAGACGCTGCCATTGCCCCAGTTGTTCTTGACGGTGTCGATCAGCGTCGGCGTGATGGGCGTGCTGTTCCTCCTGGCGGCCAAGCCGATAACGAAGCTGATGGGAGGGGTGCGCTAGTAGACGCGTTGGGCTTCTACGGCGGCGGGAAGTGCCAGCCGTAGGCGAAGCTCCGGGCCGGTCTCGTTTCGGAGGCCGGCCCTTGTCAAAGGCGGCTGACTGGCGACTATTCCCGGGCGGACACAGGTGACGAACATCAGGACAGGTGGCGCGCGGTGATCATTTCCAGTGGCATAGGGCCGTTCGACGACCGCGTCGGCGGACTCAGGGCCGGGGGCCTGTACCTGCTCGCTGGCACCCCGGGAGCTGGCAAACTGGCGTTCTTGCTGCAGTTCCTGGCCGCGGGCCTGGACGCGGACGAGAAGCTCGCCTTCCTGGGCGGGAGCTCGCCGGACGAACTCTTCGAACAGGCCCGGCACTGGGGATTCGAAGGCCTCGAGGAGGCGTGGCGAAACGGACGGTTCGCAGTTCTGGGCTACCGGGGCGAGTATCCGCGAAGGATTCTGCAGGCGTCCGAACCCGAGGAGGCCTTCGGCGAGCTCACAGAAGCCTTGGGTGGCGCCACCAGCCGGATTGCCGTAGACCCTGGCACCCTGTTGTGGGAAACGCGCGCCGGCACGGCCATGGCCAACGCGTTCCTGCAGTGGCAGGAGGCCTCCGGCGCGACCGTCGTTGCCACGGCCGTCACCGACCTCTCCGACCACCTGCCCCTTGCCACCGACTGGGTCGTGCAGCGTGCCACGGGCGTGTTTCACCTGGCCCGTCTCCGCGCCGGCCTGCGGGAACTCACCGTGCACCGGATTCGTCCCCCGATCGAAGACCCTGACGTGATCACGCTCGAGATGCGAGCTGGCGCTGGGCTCGCGCGACCTGCCGGACTGCCGGACCGGCGGACCGGCGACGTGCCGTCGGGGGACAGGCGGCGCCTGGTGCTTCTGCGGATGACGGAGGCGATCACGGAGGACGTCGAAGATTGGCTGGGGCGGGAATACGAGGTGTACGAGACTCGGGATCCCTTGGAATTGACGTCCCTCTTGCAGGCAGAGCATTGGGGAGGGGTGTGCATCGCGGTGGAGAGGGCCGGAATCGACGACGCCATCCAGGTCTGTCGCACCGTCCGGCCCATGACGGTGGGAGCGGTCGTCCTTCTCTCGCGGGGACAGCTCCGTTCCTCCGACCGGGCGCGTGCGATGGAGGCGGGAGCGGACGACGTTCTCAGGCAGGATGTAGTCCTGAGAGAGCTAAAGTCGCGGTTCCGTCGTGCGGCGGCGTGCGTCGTGGGCGAGCGCGAGGCCTGGGGAGACCCGGAAAGACCCCGACCGATCCGGGCCCTGGTCGAGCCGTCGGCGTTCACGAGCGAAGTCGGACAGCGTCTGAATTCAGCTTCCCTCGGCTACCTGACTCTGCTTCTGGTTCCCGAATCCGTCGGGCCCGACGTGTTGAGTGCTCTCAGGGACAGTGTCCGTGTCGAAGCCGGCGACTTCGTCGGACGAGCGGCCGGGGGCTATGGTGTTGTGCTGCAGGACGCCCGCGGAAGGCACGCGCGAATCTACATGGAGAGAGCGCTGCGGTCGCTCGACCCATCCGCGGGAGCACCGGAGGTCAGAATCCTGACGAGCCCGGAGGAGGCAGACGAGATCCGGGCGGCTCTGGACGCCTGAGGCTCCCTTCCGAGGAGATCGCATGAACCTCGTCGACGCGCTCATCACGGTCATCGTGATCGCAGTCCTGCTGGCCACAGCCCTCGCTGTGGTCACCTACCTCGTATTCAAACTGCGAAGGGCCCACGAATCCCCTACCCACCAGGCGCCAACCGACGGATCCTGGTATTTCGTCCGCTACTCACCGGACGGCCGATCCGACGAATCCTGACCCGCGTTTCTCCGCAGGGGGTGGACGACGGGCCGCTTCATACTTGTCAGGGCGGAAGACGAAAGCGACCTTACTCGCTCGCGCCGTCCGGGTCACCAGGGACCCGGTCCCGTCCGAGCGGAGGTTGCGTTGGGCGAAAAGGACATCCGGATAGAGCTGGACAGTTCCGAGCTCAGGGTCTTCACCCAGGCGTTGCTGCGCGATGTGCGGGCGCTCGACCAACTTCTGCACGGCGATCACATCGAGTCCGGGGTCAGGCGAATAGGACTGGAGCAGGAGCTCTTCCTGGTGGACGACATGTGGCGCCCGGCCCCCGTCGCGGTGGAGGCCCTCGAGCGGATCGATGACCCGCGCGTCACGAGCGAGATCGGCCGTTTCAACCTCGAGTTCAACCTGGACCCACTGTTGTTCGGCGGCAACTGTTTGCGATTGATGGAAAACCGCCTTAACGAGCTCCTGGACAGCGTAAGGCACACGGTCCGCGATCTGGGTGCCGAGGTGGTCCTCGCGGGCATTCTGCCGACCCTCCGCAAATCGGACCTGTCCCTGGACAACATGGTCCCGGCGGATCGCTACTACGCTCTGAACGACGCCCTGACTCGACTGCGCGGCGGCGACTACGACCTGCGTATCAAGGGCACTGACGAGCTTCGGGTCACGCATGACTCGGTGATGCTGGAGGCCGCGAACGCCAGCTTTCAGGTGCATTTCCAGGTTGGGCCCGAGGAATTCGCGCGGCTGTACAACATCGCCATGGCGGTGACGGGACCGGTACTCGCGGCCGCCGTCAACTCGCCGCTGATGCTGGGTCGACGATTGTGGGCAGAGACTCGCATCGCGGTGTTCCAGCAGTCCGTGGACACGCGAAACCCCATCTCCGAGATCCGAGACGTTCCCGCTCGCGTCAGCTTCGGGCGCGAGTGGGTGAATGAGTCCGTCATCGAGATCTTCAAGTCGGACGTGTCCCGGTTCCGCGTGCTCCTGGGACGGGAAATCGACGAGGATCCGTTCGAGATGATGGATGCGGGTCGCATGCCGAGCCTGAAGGCACTCCAGCTATTCAACAGCACCGTATATCGTTGGAACCGGGCCTGTTATGGAGTGGCCAACAACGTTGCGCACCTGCGGATCGAGAATCGAGTGCTCCCCAGTGGGCCGTCGGTCCGCGACGAGGTCGCGAACGCCGCGTTCTGGTTCGGTTTGCTCAGCGGCCTGGCCGAGGAAGTGGACGACGTGAGCGAGATGATGGCGTTCGACTCGGTGTACACCAATTTCCTTTCGGCGGCGCGGCACGGTCTGGAAGCCCATCTCACCTGGTTCGACGGCGAACCGGTGACGGCACAGGAGCTCATCTGCGACACCCTGCTGCCACTGGCTCGCCGGGGATTGCAGGCTCGGGGGATCGATGCCGCCGACATCGAACGGTACCTCGACACCGTCGAGGCTCGAGTGGACTCGCGGCGCACCGGCACCCGATGGCAGCTCACCTCGCTGGCGGACATGGGCGAAAAGGGCACGCTGGAGGAGCGGATGTCTGCCCTGGTCGCCGCCACGGTGGAGCGTCAGCGGCATAGCCGGCCCGTTCACGAGTGGGGCCGAGCCGAATTGGAAGAAGCCGGCAGCTGGAAGCCCAGCTACTTGAGGGTCGAGCAGTACATGTCCACCGATCTGCTGACGGTGAACGAGGAGGAGGCCATCGACCTCGTCGCGAACCTGATGGACTGGCACCGCATCCATCACGTCCCGGTGGAGGACAACGAGCATCGCCTCGTCGGCCTCGTGTCTCATCGTCCGCTGCTCCGCTACCTCGCCAGCGATGAAGGCCGGCAGACTGAAGGGCCCATTCCGGTGAGCGAGGTAATGATCACCGACCTCATCACCGTCGGACCTGGGGCCACGACCCTCGAAGCTATCGATGTGATGAGGAAGCACCGGATTTCCTGTCTTCCAATCGTCAAGGAAGACCGGCTCATAGGCATCGTCACCGAACACGACTTCATGCGCATCGCGGGTACGCTCCTGGAGGAGATGCTGCGCGAGTGAGCCGGGCCGTCAGCGCGCCGGCGACACCCGGTCCGGACGAGCATGGCCACCAGTCCGAGCGGCCGGGCAACCGATCGGGTCTCGAGAGCGACCGGATCATTGGCCGATACGGAACCCTCCCCGGCCCCCACCTCATCTGCCTCGGAGGGCTTCACGGCAACGAACCCGCAGGGGTGCTGGCCCTCCGGCGTGTGCTCGCCACTCTGAATGACACGAAGCCCACGTTCCACGGCCAGATAGTGGCGATCGCGGGCAACCTCAGGGCCTTGAAGGCGGGCCGCAGGTTCCTGCAGAGAGATCTGAATCGGGGGTGGTCCCCTCGCGGCATGCGGCGGGTAGAGAAGTCCCTGGGAGCGCCGGCCGAGGACGGCGAGCAAGCGGAGCTGATTGCCGTCCTTCGGAAAGAGCTGGAGGGGGATCGCTCCCAGGTCCGGGTGATCGACCTCCACACGGCCTCCGCCGAGGGTCCCCCGTTTCTAACGTTCGCGGATACGATCCGCAACCGGGAGTTCGCCCGGCGCATAGGCCTGCCACTCGTACTCGGTATCGAGGAACAGATCGATGGAGCCTTGCTCGAGGTCATCACCGCGGCGGGACCGATCACGCTCGGCATCGAGGCTGGACAACACGACGATCCCGCGTCGGTGGATCACCACGAGCGCGCCGTGTGGATGGCCCTGATCGCAGCCGGTCACATCGCCGCAGCAGACGTGCCGGACCTCGACTCGATGCGCGATGCCCTGAGTGCGGCCCGCCGAGATCTACCTATGATCTTCGAGGTTCGGTACCGGAAACCGGTCGGCGAGAACGACGGGTTCTCGATGCGACCCGGGTACCGGAACTTCCAGAGAATCTCGGCGGGCGAGGAAGTGGGTCGCGATCGGCACGGTCCGGTGACCGCGCCAGAGGACGGCCGCATATTCCTGCCGCTCTACCAGGAGCAGGGAGATGATGGCTTCTTCGTGGTGCGCGATGTGCATCCGGTGTGGTTGCACCTGTCCGCGGTGCTGCGCCGGTTGCGTATTTCGTCGCTCGCCCGGTGGTTGCCTGGCATTCACGCCGCTCGGCGTCGTGCGGATGTTCTGATCGTCGACCGACGGATTGCCCGATGGCTCGCCGTGGATGTGTTCCATCTTCTGGGCTACCGGAAGTCCCATGTCAGCCGAGGGTGGTACGTGTTCCGGCGCCGCTCGCACGACCGCAAGGTGCAATCCTGACAGTTCATTTCAGCGTGGCTCGAATGGCCTCCAGCAGGGCGTGCAGGTCTTCTTCCCCGTTGTAGAGGTGCGGAGCCACCCGGACCGCACTTCCCCGCAGGGACACCGAGACCGACCGCGCCTCCAGCTCGGGCCCGAGGCGGGCGGGATCGACGCCTGCCGGGAGCCGCAGACCGAACAGATGGTCTCCCCTCCAGTCCTCGCTCTCGACCGTAACGCCGAGCGAGAGAGCTTCGGTCAGCGCTTCACGGGTAATCGAGCGGCAGTACTCCTGTATGGCGCCCGGAGTCCAGGCCAGGATTCTCTGAATCGCCGCCAGCTGCATCGGAACGAGGATGAAGTTCGAGCGCTCGCCCACGTCATACCGGGCCGCTCCCGGGCGGTAGTCGTTCCTGTAGTTTCCGACTCGCCGGAAGTCCTGACTTTCCGGCCGCGAGGTCCAGGTTTCCTCGAGCGGGACTCCATCATCGAACCGGGTCCCGTACCAGGCGAGACCCAGACTGTAGGGTCCGAGAAGCCACTTGTAGCCAGCGCACACCAGCGCATCCGGCTGCACGGCCAGGAGATCAAACGGGACGGCGCCCACCGATTGCGTGCCGTCGATGACGAGAGCCGCCCCAAGTTCTCGCGCGCGCCTTCCCACCTCCACGAGGTCGAAGCGTGTCCCATCCATCCAGTGGTAGTGGGGCACGGCCACGACCGAAGTGGTCGAGTCCATCTCTTCGAGCAGGGCCTCGTTCCAGGCGGCGCCCCGTGAGCCGTCGGTTGGCGGGGCCTCGACCGTCCGAATAGCGAGGTCGCGCTCCTTGGCGAGCCGCCGCCACGGATAGACGTTGCTGGGAAACTGATCCGCGAGAACGACGACACTCGATCCGCGGGGAGGATTGAGGTTGCGAGCCGCCGCCGTGATCCCGTAGGAGACAGACGGTACGAGGGCCACGCGCCCCGGGTCCGCGGCGCCGATGAGAGAGGCGAAGGCCTCTCGCAATCGATCGCTGTCCTCGAAGAAATCCAGCGGACCGATCTGGAAGGGAGTGCGCTTGCGCCGTATTCCTTCGATCCCCGCCTCTTCCACCTCCCGGAGCAGCGGCGACATGTAGGCACAGTTCAGGTAGTGCACGCCGTCCGGGAGCCGGAATCCGTCCGCCTGCCGGGGCAGGACCTCGGGCCCGGTCATGGGTCCGTCACCCCGGGCATCTCACAGACCGACCTCGTGTCCCTCCCGGGCTGATAGATAGCACGCCTCGAGAACCTCGATCAGACGGACCTGTTCTTCCTGCGGGCCGTGTGGCTCTTCGCCCCTCACGTGCCTGAGGAAGTCACCCCACTCCTGTCGATAGGAGTCGGTGTACAATTCCGCCGGTGGCCGGTCGATCGGCGGGGTGACGTCCATCACGCCAGACTCGGTCTCGGTGAGCAGCTGAAGGGGATAGGAGTAGGCCGACCCCCGATCTCCCAATACGACCACCGAGTGACGGTCTCGCTCGTCGATCAGCTCCCACGTGACTTCAACGCTGGCGGACGTTCCACCCGCGAGTGCCAGATGGACCACGGCCGAGGTCTCTACGTCTCCCTCGCCGTGCAGCTTCGCGCACAGTCGCTCCACCACCGGGTAGTTCAGGATCCAGAGGAGAACGTCGAGGGCCTGGGCTCCGAGGTCCATGAGCGCACCCCCTCCGGCGAGCGACGGATCACGCCGCCAGCCCCGTCTAGGCCTTCGTGAGCGCCGGTTCAGCCAGTTCGAACGGATGTGGTGAACGCTCCCCGCTTCACCGTTCGCGACGAAGTGCTTGATCGCGCGGAGGTCGAACCGGTAGCGCAGATTGTTCGCCACCATGAGCTCCCTGCCGGCCTCGGCGGCCGCATCGATGAGACGACGCGCCGATTCCGAGTCGCCCACCAGCGGCCTTTCGCACATCACGTGCGCGCCGTGCGCCAGGGCCGAGAGAACTCCCGATTCGTGCTCGCTGGTCGGAGAGCAGATGAGCACCGCGTCGAACGGCGCCCTGTCGGCCAGCTCATCCAGCGTAGGCGCCACGAAGCCGATCTCGAAGCGTTCCGAGATCGTCCGGGCCTTGGAAACATTGGTGTCCACGATCCCGGCGATGTTCACGTTCCCGAGTCGCTTCAGGATCGGGAGGTGGACGACCTGGGCCGCTCCTCCTGCCCCCACTACGGCGACGTTCACGGTGCGTAGTACGGCCACCTTTCTTCTCCTTCGGTCAATCGTCAGAACCTGTACGCGATGCCTGCGTAGATCGCGACGTTGCTGGCCGAGGTGACCAGCGTTCCCCGTACGTCCAAGTACAGACGCAGATGCCGGCCTTGATCGAATTGAAGGCCGGCGACACCCGACAGCCCGGCCGTTACCACGGCGTCATCGAGGAACGTGCCCTTGATGGCCTGACCGGAGTCGTCGAGTATATAGAGATCGGCTCCGATCCCCAGATACGGGGCAACCACGGGGTTCGACAGCACCCACTGCAGGTCGAAGCCGACGATCCAGAAGTTCCGCCGCAGATCTCCGAGCTCGATCGTGCACCCGGGCGGAGTGCACAGTTCCTCCAGGTTGGCCTCGAACTTGGCGACGGCCTTTTCCTCGATGTCCGCCTTCCAGAAAGCAAACCGCGGAACCACCCGTACTTGCGGTCCGAGGGGACTCAGATCGGCCCGGATGCCGAAGCCCACGGCACCCTTCGCGTCCTTGGCGTTGGCCCAGACCAGATCCACGCCGATCGCCTGCAGGCGCAGGTTCTCGTAATCGTATTCCTCGAGGTTCTGGGCTTCGGCACTGCCCGCGCCAAGCAGGACCCCAAGCAAAAGCGCTGATCCGGCCGCCAGGGCAAGGCGCCCTCGAGTCCTCATGCTCCTCATCCGTCTTCTCCTCGGTACACTTTCACCAGGACCGCTCCGGGATAGTATGTCTTCAGGATCTGCTCAAATTCCTGGCCGGCGCGCGCGCGACCGATCGCGCCCCACTGGCACATGCCGGCTCCGTGACCATAGCCGCGGCCATTCAGCTCCACCAGACCGCCGTCCCTCTCCGCCACCGAGAAATTCGTGGAGTTGAGGATGCGCTGATCGTAGGGAAGAGCGCGCCGGATATCGAGGCGGCTCAAGACGAGGTCCAGGCCGGCGCCGTGGAAGGCGAGTTCCTCCACTCGCCCACTCGGGGTCCGCCCTACGACCGCCAGGCCCTCCACCCTGCCGAGGTCGCCCCGCGACACGCCGAAATGGGCGGCGAGGCCGATCCGGGCCACGGAATCCAGCTCTTCCTTCGACCACCGGGCCGTCCACGTGTATCGAGGTGACGCCGAACAATAATCGACTCCATCGGGGCCCCGGTCAGACACCGAACGCAGGTAGGGCGCGGGTGGGCGATCCATGACCTCCTCGACAGGCGCGGTTCGTCCACCACACGTGGAATGATAGTACGCCCGAATGGGACGACCTTCGAACAAGAGGATCATGCCCGCCGTGCGTCGGACGGCCCGCGTGGATTCCTCGCGCTCGACCGCCAAGCCACCGTACGCCTGGTCGTCCACGCTGCCGAAGAGGTCAAATCCCTGCTCGACCTGTCCACCGAGCTGCGCGACGGCGTAGGTGCGCGCCGCCACCGCCTGCGCCTCTACGGCCGCCAGCTCGTCCGGGCCCCTGGGCCCTATCTCTAGCGGAACCACACCGAGCAGGTAGTCTTCCAGCGGCAGGATGTTGATCGCGCTGACCCGGTCCTCTCCCGCGACCCGGAGCTCTACCGATCCACGATAAGGGCGGCCGGCCACCGTGATGGCTGCCCCCTCCACGGCCGCGTACACGCGAACGGACGGCACCCGTGCCGGAACCGTCGGGAGATCTCCCTCCAGGCGAAGCGCTGATCCGTCTACGCTCGCGAGCAGGCTCCCGCCGGGCGGCACAAGGCCCGCAGGTTGGGCGGTCAGACCGTCCTCGAGCTTCAGACCACCCTTCGATGACAGGGTGATGCTCTCCCGCTCCAGCGCGATTCCGACGCGGACCACCGGCCCACCGCGGCGAAGAGAGACCTCGTCCATCCCTTGAGACGCGCCGAGCGGAAGACACAACAGGAGGCCGAGCACGGCCCGCACCGATCGCTCGCTTGTGGCGCCACGCACGGCCGTCACCGGCCCCAGGCGGCTTCGAGACCGAGCGGAAGCACCGGAAGTCTGCGCCGTCGGGCCCCTACGTCCACGGACGATCCGGGGGCATCCCGGATGATCCTTCGGACGGTACCCCTGAGATCGTAGTCGTCTGCGTCCACGATCTCTGCTTCCACGATCGCCCCGACCTCGAGATCGGCGTCACTCTCGAGCAAGGTCACTCCGTCCACGTCGTCGGCCTGCCCCCAGGTTCGCGCCACTGGAGCCTCGCCGCCATCGTCCACCAGTGCCTCGAGTCGGCGTCCGATAGAACCCGCAAGCCGATCAGCGCTGATGCCGCGCTGGAGCTCGAGAAGCTCCTCGAGCCTCTCGACTCCAACGCCTTCGGGCAGGAAGTCCCGCTCCAGGGCCATGGCCCTCGTGCCTTCCTGGGGTGAGAAGGCAAAAGCCCCCAGTCGATCGAACTCCACGTCTTCCATGAAATTGAGAAGGTCGCGGAACTCACCCTCCGTCTCACCCGGAAAGCCGACCAGCAGAGTGGTGCGCAGGGTGAGATCCGGAATGGAACTTCGCAGCCACTCGATCTTCTCTCGAAGCGGTCCCTGGCGCTCCGGCCTCCGCATACGTTGGAGCACCGCATCGTTCGCGTGCTGGATCGGCATGTCGATGTAGGGGACCACTCTTGCCTCGGTCGCCATCAGCTCCACGAGGGGCTCACGTAGGCCCGCCGAGTAGATGTACAGCAGTCGAAACCAGGGGATGCCGGTCTCGTCGAGCAGACGCCTCAGGAGAGATGCGATGCCGGTACCGTTGCGCAGGTCTCGGCCGTAGTGCGCGAGGTCCTGGGCCACCAGGTTGACCTCCACCACTCCCTGGGCTTCGAGACGTTGCGCCTCGGCCACCAGCTTATCCTCCGCGAACGACCGATGCTTGCCCCTCCACAAGGGTATCGCACAGAACGCGCACCCGTGGTCGCAACCCTCGCTGATCTTGAGATACCGTACGTGCCGTCGTTCGGTGAGCGGGATCCGCTCCCCCGGGTGCGACGCCCGGCGCGGATCGAGCAAGCCGAGGCGCTTCAGCTCGGGGACGAGCCGCTCCATGTCTCGAAGACCCACGAAGAGGTCTACCTCGGGCATGGCCGGCTCCAACTCGTCACGATACTGCTCGACCAGGCATCCGACGGCGACGACTGCCTGGCACCGCCCGCTGCTCTTCAGCTGTCCCATCTGCAGAAGTGTTTCGATCGACTCTTCCTTCGCCGCGTCGATGAAGCCACACGTGTTGACGAGAATGACTTCCGCTTCCGTCAGATCGGCAGTGTGAACGGCTCCCTGGTCCGCCAGCACGGACAGCATACGCTCGGAGTCGACGGTGTTCTTGTCGCAGCCCAGACTGACCAGACCGAGCTTCATGGGCGGCCCGTTCAGCCTTCGAATACGTCGGCGCCCTCGGGCGGCACGAACTCGAACACGGAATCCGCGATCGAGTCGTTCGGCCGGAGCTCATCGAGGATGACGGTGCGCACCGTCTCGTTCTCCTCCAGAATCTCGAATCGGCGGACGAGAAACGACTCCTGGTCCACCCAAACACGAACCCTTTGATACGGCGATTCACCGGTAGGTGTGAGAGCGATCCGCCAGGTCGCGTGCCCCTTCACGTCCTCGGCATCCTCCAGAATGGCCGCGTACGCGGAATCGGCCTCGTCGAAGATGCGGCCCTGGAGATCGACCATTCCGGCACCGGTCACGTTCGCGTCGATCGCCGACCGAATGACCTGATCGGGATGTGTACTCGGATAGTACAGCCAGAGATGCCGGCCGTCGGCGACGATTACGTCTCCCTCGGGGTCCGCGAAGTCCATCTTGAAGCGCCCCGGCCCCTTCTGGTACCACGTCCCGCTTCCGTCCCTGCGCCGGCCCAGGAGAGGGATCTCGATCGTCTGCTCGAAGAGGGCCTGCATGGACGACAGGCCGTCGTACACCCCCTCGGCGCGATCCAGGAGGACCTGGACGTCGGGGCCATCAACTTCGGCTTTCTGCGCCACCGCCTGCCCGGACAGCAACGGCAGGGCCAACAGGACGAGCGCCGTTCGCACGCGGCCGACCGGCGCTGTCTCCATGAACCTCAGTCGATCCTGATCCACGTTTCCTCCCAGGTACTGACTCCGTGACGAGTCGCTTGGCCCGTATCTACCCGTTCGCGTCCGAAGCCGTTCCGAGGTTCCGTTGTTCCCCTGGCGTTCCCGATGCCTCCTCGCCTGCCGCTCTCGCCGCCTCGGCGAGGAGATCGTCGCCCCGGAGGACTGAGTCCAGCTGGACGAGAGAGACGAGGACCTCGCGCGGCCGCGATCCGTCCGGCGGCCCGAGCACGCCGACTTCATGGAGCTGGTCGATGATGCGTGCCGCCCGGCCGTACCCGATCTTGAGCCGACGTTGCAGGAGGCTGGTGGAGCCCGCTCCGTTATGGACGACGATCTCGGCCGCCTTGCGGAAGTATGGGTCCCAGTCCGCCATCACCTCGTCGCTGACATCGATCTGGCTCTCTTCCAACTCCAGCTCCCGGACCTCCTCGAGGATGTCCATTTCCCCGGATTCCAGCCCCGACTCCTGCTCGGCCTTCGCCGCAGCTCGTTCTCTATACCAGGCGATCAGGCGCTCCGTCTCCTGTGTATCGAGATAGGCCCCCTGGATGCGGTGGGGATCGGACTCGGCAGGCTCCAAGAACAGCATGTCGCCGTTCCCCAGCAGACTCTCAGCCCCGTTCTGGTCGATGATCGTGCGGCTTTCGGTCTTGGAGGCGACACGGAAGGCGATCCGGCAGGCGAAGTTGGCCTTGATGAGCCCGGTGATCACGTTCACCGACGGGCGCTGCGTGGCCACCACCAGGTGTATCCCGACCGCCCGCGCCTTCTGGGCGATGATCGCCAGTGGCGTCTCGACTTCACCCTGCACCGTCATCATCAGGTCGGCCAGCTCATCGATCACGAGCACGATGTAGGGCAGCGTACCCTCGTCATACACTCCCTTCCCCGAGCCGGCCGGCCGCTGAAGTTCATCTCCCGCGCGAATTCGGCGGTTGATCTCGACCAGGTTTCGGCACGCGTTGGCGGACAGGAGCTTGTACCGCCGTCCCATCTCGTGGACGGTCCACCTGAGCACGGCGGCTGCATCGTTGTTGTCGGTGACCACCGGGTGCCGGAGATGAGGAAGGTCGTTGTAGACGATCAGCTCGACCATCTTCGGGTCCACCATGAGCAGCCGCAGGTCGCGCGGCGAGTACCGGTACACGAGACTCGTGATGATGGTGTTGATGCACACCGACTTCCCCGACCCCGTTGCACCGGCGATCAGCAGGTGTGGCATCTTTGCCAGATCGGCCGTGTATGGATTCCCATCCAGGTCGCGCCCCAGGCCCAGGGGCAGCGCACCGGCGTGCTTCTGCCAGCCCGAAGACTCGAGAATCTCACGCAGCTTTACGATCTCGGGCTCGGGATTCGGGATCTCTACTCCGACGGCACCCTTACCTGGAATGGGAGCGACGATACGGACCGACGGAGCTTTCAGAGCCAGGGCGAGATCGTCCGAGAGCGCGGCGATCTGGCCGACCTTGACGCCTTCCGCCGGAATGACCTCGAACTGCGTGACTACCGGTCCTGTTGTCCAGCCCCCGATCGTTCCTTCGACTCGGAACGTGGCCAGCTTGTCCACCAGGATCTGACCCAGGCGCTCGAGCTGACCGCTGGCCAGGCCCGGTCCAGTGCGCCTCGGCAGCTTCAAGAGGTCCAGGGGAGGCAGTTCGTCATCGGACGGATCGCCGTACTCCGGAAGTTGCGGAACCGGGTCCTCGGCAGCTTCGTCATCCTCCGGCGGGTCCACCTGCGCTGCGGAATCGGCATCTGCAACCGCTTCCGGCTCCGGATCCGAAGAAGGCCGCTCCCAGAGCGACGGATCCGGTCCGGCGGATGCCTCTCGTTCGCGCCACCCCGCCCACCAGCCGGCGGCGATCGAGCCGGCGGCCCGAACGCCCTTCCACGTCCACCGGGTGCCCCACCGCACGGCCTGGCCGGTCAGCTCGGCGGCGCGGCGTGGCGACACACCAAGAGTGAGAACCACCAGGGCCACGATGAAGGCAGCTACGATGAGCTGGGCCCCGACGGTCCCGAACGCGGTCGATAGTGCGCCTGCCGTCGCGCCTCCCAACCACCCTGCCCCGGCGCCGGTACCACTAAGACTTCCGCTGAGGAACCACCAGCCAGCCGGGATCAACAGCATCGCTCCGACCGCCAGGACGGACCACCGGACCGCGGACTTCTGTTCCGCGATCCCGAAACACCAGAGAGCCCAGATGAATGCCGGGACGGCCACCAGCACCGATGCGACACCGAACACGGTGTTCAGGCTGGCACTGAGGAGCTCCCCGGCGGGTCCGATCAAGTTTCCTGAATCGGCCCGTCCGGGCAGCAGCTGAGGAACGAGGGCCAGTGCCACCAGCACACCGAGAGCGACGAGCCCGACGCCGAGCGCCTCCCGACGCTGTCGTTCGTTCACGGTCGCCGGCCTTTCGGCGCGGACCGAACGACCTTTCTCACCCGGCCTCCCGCCAGCGCTCCAGGAAGTGAGTGTCGACGTTTCCGGCGACGAACTCGGGGTGCCGGAGCACCTCCCGCAAGAACGGAATGGTGGTCTTCACTCCCTCGATGATGAACTCCTCGAGGGCCTGGTAGGCTCGACCCAGGGCCTCCTCGCGGCTGCTTCCGTGCGCGATGAGCTTACCCAGGAGCGAGTCGTAGTATTGGGGAACCGAGTACCCGGCGTATACGTGCGAATCGATCCGGATTCCGGGGCCTCCCGGAGCGTGAAACGCCGTGATCCGCCCGGGCGAAGGTCGGAAGTCATGCGCCGGATCCTCCGCGTTGATCCGGCACTCGATCGCGTGCCCCGACAGAGTGGGAGCCCCGCCAATCCGCTCTCCGGCGGCCGATCGGATCTGCTCCTTCACCAGGTCCACGCCGGTGACCATCTCGGTGACCGGGTGCTCTACCTGGATGCGGGTGTTCATCTCCATGAAGTAGAACTCACCGGTCTCGGCAAGCAGGAACTCCACCGTACCAGCGTTGGAGTAGTCGATCGCTCGGCCGGCGAGAATGGCCGCGTCCCCCATGGCCTGGCGCGTTTCGGGCGTGATCGCCGGGCTGGGTGATTCCTCGATGAGCTTCTGGTGACGTCGTTGAATCGAACAGTCCCGCTCACCGAGATGGATCAGGTTCCCGTGCCTGTCTCCCATGACCTGGATTTCGACATGTCGCGGACGCTGAACGAAGCGCTCGATGTAGACGCGGCCATCGTTGAAAGCCGCCGCCGCCTCGTTCCTGGCCATGGTGAACGTGTTCTCGATGACCTCCGCCGATTCGGCCACGCGCATACCCTTGCCGCCGCCGCCAGCCGCTGCCTTGACGATCACCGGATAACCGATTCGATCGGCTTCGGCCCGGGCCGCCTCGACGTCCTCCACCGCACCCTGCGACCCCGGAACGACAGGTACGCCGGCCTCGATCATGGAACGCCGAGCCTCCGCCTTGTCTCCCATCCGACGGATCTGGTCGGCCGTCGGTCCGATGAACACGATTCCGCTCCGATCACAGATCTCGGCAAACTCGGCGTTCTCGGCGAGGAACCCGTACCCGGGATGAATGGCCTCCGCTCCGGTGATCTCCGCAGCGGCAACGATCCTCGGAATATTCAGGTAGCTCTCGCGGCCGGCGGGCGGGCCAATGCAGATGTCTTCGTCGGAGAACCGGACGTGCAGCGAGTCGCGATCGGCCTCCGAGTAGACCGCCACGGTGCCGATGCCTAACTCTCGGCACGCGCGGATGACTCGCAAAGCGATTTCGCCCCGGTTGGCGATCAGGATCTTCCTGAACACGCTTCAGTCAGTCTCAGGCAGGGTCGATTCGGAACAGGACCTGCCCGAATTCGACGGGCTCTGCGTTCTCCACGCAGATCTCTCGGATCGTGCCCGACACCTCGGCCTCGAGCTCGTTCATGAGCTTCATGGCCTCGAGAATGCAGATCGTCTGGCCTTTCTCCACCCGATCGCCGGTCTCCACGTAAGCTGGCGCGTCCGGGGCCGGCGCCCGATAGAACGTCCCGACCATCGGCGAGTTGACCTCGGCCAGGCCGGATTCGGTTGCCGGTTCGTCAGCCACCGCTTCGGCCGCCAGCGCCGGCGCAGCCGGTGGAGCGGACGCCACCATGGCCGCGGGCGCCGGGGCCGCACCGGCGGCGGCCGTCGTCACCGTGACCGGTGGTGATTTCGCGATCCTGACACGCTTTCCGAACCGGGAGATCTCCAGCGAATCGATCCCCGACCCGTCCACCATGTCGATCAGACGTCGAATCCAGTCGAGGTCGATCATCGGGTCACCCGTTCGAGGTATTTGTCCGTGGTTCGGTCGACCTTGATTACGTCGCCTTCATTCACGAACAGGGGTACTTGCACGACCGCTCCAGGTCCGAGACGGGCGGGCTTGGAGGCCCCCTGCGCCGTATCTCCCTTGACGCCGGGCTCCGTCTCGACGACCGCGAGCTCCACGAACTGCGGCAGCTCGATGGCCAGAACGTTGCCGTCCCTCGTGAGCCCCTCGCACTCCATGTTTTCTTCGAGGTACGGTAACTGATCCGCTCCGACCATATCGGCAGAGAGAGGCGTAATTTCGTAGGTCTCCATATCCATGAAGTAGTAGAGGCTGCCATCGGTATAAGAATACTGT
Source organism: Gemmatimonadota bacterium (assembly GCA_013042495.1). Taxonomy (GTDB): domain Bacteria; phylum Gemmatimonadota; class Gemmatimonadetes; order Palauibacterales; family Palauibacteraceae; genus Benthicola. Next base: position 312 of record JABDQB010000059.1, on the reverse strand, counting down.
ATGGGTCTTCGGAGGAGACGGACCTCCGTCACCTTCTCGCCGGCCCTGAACGTCTTGTCCACGACGCCCCCAGTGAGGACGGACTTGATCTTCGTGCGAACGAAAGCCCCTCCCTTACCGGGCTTGACATGCTGGAAGTAAGTGATCTGGTAGAGCGTTCCGTCCAGCTCGATCACCATTCCGTTTCTGAAATTCGATGTATCCGCCATGCCGTATCCGATTGACTGTTTCGCCTCTGTCGCCGGCCGAGCCCGGACCCGGACCGGAGCGCGTCAGAGTTCCCGCAGGTCGAGCGGGAACCGGGTAAGAACA